>DAOULD010000023.1:0-13531 GCA_034420635.1 Anaerolineae bacterium
GTCATTCAAAATGAAAATTGCGCGCTTTTTTCTACAAATGGTCTTCAGTGACAAGCCACTATCCCTTTCGTTACGCAGATTCAGAGGAGTTTTGCCTTGTAATAAAACTTAAAATTTGTGTTCTTCGTGTCTTTGTGGTGAAAAAAATTTGATGCGATTGCCCTGGTCAAATGGAGCGATTGGACTGCTATTAGACTTGGCGTCGAGCACGATCATCGATTGCGCAAATAGGGGTCCATCGCGTCGCGCAAGCCATCGCCGAGCAGATTGATACTCATCACGGTGAGGAATATGGCCGTGCCCGGCACCAGCGATATCCAGGGCGCCGTCTGGATGTAGCGATTGCCGACTGCCACCATACTGCCCCAACTTGGAGTAGGCGGCTGGATGCCGAGGCCCAGAAAACTCAAGGTGGCTTCGGCCAGGATAATGCTGCCGATATCCAGCGATACGGTGACGATAATCGCGGCGGTGATATTGGGCAAGATATGAGACATCATGATCCGCCAGTTGGATGATCCCAGCGCGCGGGCGGCGAGCACGTAGTCTTCCTCGCTGGCGGAGAGGGTCAAGCCCCGTGTCAGGCGCGCCAGCGGCGCTACGCCAACGACGCCGATGGCTATAAGCGCGTTTACCAGGCTGGGACCCAAAATGCCGGCGATGGCGATGATAAGAACGATGCGCGGAAAGGCCAGCAGCGCGTCCAGAACGCGCATGATGATGTCGTCAGTCCAGCCCTTGAGCAAGCCAGAGATCAAGCCTAGCGGGACGCCGATGCTGATCGATATCGACAAGGGAATCAGGGCGGCCATCAGCGAGACGCGAGCGCCGAAAAGGATTCTCGACAAGACATCGCGCCCAATATCATCCGTTCCCAAAAGATGAGCGGCGCTTGGCGCTTGGCGCGCCGACGAGAAATCAGGTTTGATAGGGTCATAGGGACTGATGATCGGCGCGAAGAGCGCGCCCAGAATGACGAGAATCAGCACGGCAAAAGCAAATCGCGGCAGGGGGCGAGCGAACAAGCGTCTGTAAAACAAAAGGAAAGCGCGTCCTGCCGGTTCACTGGTCTGCGACCAGGATGCGGATTCCGCATTGGATTCGCTGTTGCGCAGGCTATCGACGGGTTGCACTTTGGGCTCCATCACGAAGCATATCGAATGCGCGGATCAATAGACGCGTAGGTTAAATCTACAATCAGATTGATGCCCATAAACGCTAGCGTTATCAACAAAACTGAACCCTGAACGACCGGGAAATCACGACCGAAAATGGCATCCAACAGTAACTTGCCCATGCCCGGAAGGGAAAAAATTATTTCAATTACGATAGTACCGCCCAGAATGCGGCCGATCTGCAATCCCACGGTTGTGACAACCGGTATCAGAGCGTTTTTCAAGGCATGGACAAAAACGATCCTTCGCTGCCCCAGCCCTTTGCTCCTGGCGGTACGCACGTAATCTTCATTCAATACTTCGAGCATGCTCGATCGGGTCAAGCGCATGGTTACCGCCATCAGCGCCGTGCTCAATGTGATGACCGGCAGAATCATGCGTTCGATATGTCTGACCGGATCATCAGTTATGCGGACAAATCCGCCAGCCGGCAACCATCTCAAATGCACCGCAAACACGACGATAAGCAACAATGCGACCCAAAAGTTCGGCGCCGAAACACCCATCAATGCCACGATATTGCCGAGGAAGTCGCCGATGCCCCCTGGACGAACCGCTGTGTAAATGCCGATGGGAATGGCGACAACCGAGGCTAAAAGGACGCTCAACAGCGCGAGCTCCAGCGTGACCGGAAAACGCGCCGCCAGCAAATCAACTACCGGGCGGCGCTGGTGAATCGAGCGCCCCAGGTCGCCGCGCAAGACGTGAAGGAGCCAATCGGCATATTGCACATAAATGGGACGATCTAGCCCCAGTTTCTGTCGCAACTGATCCATTTCTTCATCGGTCATTTGAGCGACTTCGTCGATGGGAACGAGCATCAAAACGGGATCGCCCGGACTGAGAAATAGCAGAATGAATACCAGGAAGGTGACAATAAGCAGGGTTGGCGCCATCAAGAGGATGCGCCTGATCAGATAGCGGCCCATGTCCTCGCTCCGGGCGATTCGTGAGGGATAACGGGGCTGCGCTCAAGCGCGCAACCCCGTGTCTTGGTTGTGATTAAGCGCCGACTACGGTGAAGTTCGTCCAGTCGAGCAAGCCATAACCGTTCAGGGCGAAGCCGTCGATGATGTCCCCGCGATAGACGTAAGGAATCTGCGGATAGAGATATGGGACGCTGATCACGTCACGCCAGGCGACCTCATTCATGTGGCGGACATGGGCGACCCGTTCGACGCTATCAAAGAGTCCCGGCAATTCCGCGATCAGCGCTTCGTATTCGTCCGTACAATAGCCGACGATCTTTATATTGGCGCTGCAGCCGGCGAACCTGTTCAGATAGGCTTCGGGCGCGCTGAGCGACGCGAGGATTTGTACGAAACCGGCTTCGGCAATATCGGTATCCTCTCGCAGGGCGGCAATATGCCGCGCGCGCTCATTGGCTTGAATGACCAGACCGATCCCAACTTCCGCAAGACTGGCTTGCATGATCTCCAATACCTGAATGCGAAACGGTTGGGCAACAACCGATACCTCAAATTCAAAACCGTCCGGGTTTCCCGCCGCCGCCAACTCGGCGCGAGCGGCATCAAGATCGCGCGCGATACGGGGAGGAGATTCCTCGCTGAAGGCAAAGGAATTCGGCGGTGTAATGCCGCGCGCTGGCTGCGCCAAACCGCCGTAAACCAGGCTGATGACTGGTTCTACATCGAGGGCGTACATTACGGCGCGCCGATTATGAATATTGTCGAAGGGCGGCCGGTGCTGGTTCAGCGCCAGGACATTGACGCCACGGGCAACTGCCCCGGAGACGGTTCCGGGAACGGCTTCCAACAGCGGCAGTTCCGGCGCCGATATGGAGAACATGGCATGGACATCGCCACTCTGATAATTCAGCGTGGCAGCCGATGCATCGAGGATGATTCTAAAAGCGACCCGATCCGCGTTGCCGCTGCTTTCGCCCCAATAATCTTCGTTGCGTTCCAGGACCAACTCGACTCCCGGTTCCCAACTGGCCAATTTGAAGGCTCCGGTGCCCGAGGGATTGAAGGCATACTCGTCCGCTCCCAAAGCCTCATAAGCCGCCCGGGACATGATCAGCGCTCGCGCGTCGCTGCCAGCCGCAAGCGCAGGCAGAATGTTGGCATCGGGCGCCGACATATTGATCTGGACCGTGAGATCATCGAGGGCTTCAACCGATTCTATCCGGCCATAGTCCGCCAGCGCGCCATCGCCGAATTCCGGATCACGGGCGCCGTTGATATTCCAAACGACCGTATCGGCGTTTAATGGCGAGCCGTCGTGGAAGCGGACGCCTTCGCGCAAGTTAAGCGTGATTGTCAGCTTGTCATCCGACATGCTCCAATCGCTGGCGAGCGCGGGATTGATTGAGCCGTCTGTTCGCAGGCGCAACAAGGGCTCGTAAATCGCGTAGCTGACCTGCTTATGCGCCAGCGACGGACTGCGCACGCCCAAATCGAGCGTTACGACCGTTTCGCTGACGCCGATGACAAATTCGTTCATGGCGTCCTGCGCGCTGGCTGAGATTGGCAGCATCAATATCAAGGTCAGAAGCGCCAATATCTTCATTCTTGATTCAATTTGCTTAAGCATTTTTCTCTCCTTTAGGCGATATTTTGCTATCGCATCGCGATATGTGACAAAGCTGTTTTGATATAGGGTCCTCCTTAAAAGTTATCGGCGGGCGACCAGATTGGTCGCCCCTACATGCCTCATTTATGTCGAAACCCGCAGGTGCGACAGGCGGTCAGTGTCGGCGCGACCTACGCGACCTGCCATGTCGCCCGAAAGTTGTTCACTTAGTTGTCCTCAAAATGTTCATTACTTTCTTGGTTCTACTTTCCAGGCGTTGAAGGCGCGGTTTATCTTTCATCCGAAACATCCCCGGAGCCGATCACGCATAGCAGCAACCTGATCGGGGCGATCATCCGCGATGTTATGGGTTTCCCCGGGATCATTGAGCAAATCGTATAACTCCGGCATGTCATTGCTGTTATCAACAAACTTGTGGGCGGGTGTTCGCAGGCAACGAAAATTGGTCAAAGCTGAAATGATTTCCTGCCGGTGCGCGTCTTGCGCGCCAAGCAGAATCTGATCGAAGGAGCGAGCGTCCATATTGGGCGCGGGCTCCACATCAGCCAGCGCGCAGATCGTCGGATTGAGATCCTGCATTTCTACAAGCGCGTCGGAGACGCCGCCGCGCTTGATGCCGGGACCAGACACGATCAGCGGGATGTGGATCGACGGCTCGTATGGCGCCTGCTTCTGGAACAAGCCGTGATCGCCCAGCATTTCGCCATGATCGCTGGTGAAAATGATGTACGTGTTGTCCATCATTTTGCGCCGCTCCAACGCATCGAGCAGCGTGCCGACCTGATCATCTATCAGCTTGATAAGCGCGCAGTACTGGCGGCGAATACGCGCCAACTCATCGGCGCTGAAATCCTTCTGGCGATTGAGTATCCACTGCGGTTTCCCGTCCCGATTCTTCGGGATGGCATCCGGCATGTCGGCAACGCGAAACTGTTCGGCATATTCCGTCGGCGGATCAAAGGGATCATGCGGTCCGACGAAGCTGACAAAGAGATGCCAGGGAAAATCATCGGGGATCCTTTCAATCCACTGCGCTGCCTGCCGCCCGATATAACAGTCTTCGAAATCCTCAGTGGACAGTACCGAATCGTGAGAGGCGCCGACAACCCAGCCTTTTTCGGCGCGGCTGCGGTAGTCGGTCCAGAATGCCTCTAATTGCCCTTTGTCTTTCAAATAGTGGGTGTAGGGACCGTGTGGCGCTGTCGGCTCCCCCTGCGCCGCGTGCATCTTGCCTTCGCATTCTTCCGGATGGGTGAAGCCCCAGCGATAGACCTGCGGGCGGTCGCCGTAGCGTCCGTTGTAGGGATCGGGCTTTGCCAGATCGAGCTTGCCGACGCAACCGACGCGATAGCCGCTGTCACGCAAGGCTTGGTAGTAGGTCGGCAAGCGCGTCGGGAGGTAGCTGCTGTTGTCGAGCGTACCGATGCGCGCCGGGCGCATGCCGGTGGCAAGACCGATCCGCGCTGGCGCGCAGACAGGCGCGTTGGTGAAAGCATTTGCGAAGCGAAGTCCGGAAGCCGCCAGGCGGTCGATGTTTGGCGTATCCAGGTAGTCGGCGCCATAACAGCCCAGGTAATCCCAGCGATGCTGGTCGGTCATGATGAGCAGAATGTTGGGCGCATTCGGAGACGGCATGTCGCTTTTGACTCTCCACACTAATTGCTCAGGCGGTCTCTATCCCTATCGCTCTGTTGCGCTGCTACGAGTTTACCACTGCGGCAATGGCAGTGGCAAACCTGCCGGAGTACACTCGTGGACAAAACAGCAAGGCAAATTGAACGATGAAAGCAGTTGTGATTCTGGGGGGTCAATCGAATATGGTTGGTCACGGCCAGTTGAGCGAGCTTGATGGAACTGACTTGCCCGCAGGCGCGCAGCTTTTCGATCTCAATCCGCGCCAAGGCTGCTTCGGTCCTGAGATCGGCTTTGCAAAGCGCTTGCTCGAACTGATGCCGCTTGATGACCTCTGGCTGGTCAAGTACGCCGTTGGCGGTTCCTCGCTGCTGGCTTGGGAGCGCGACTGGTCCGCCGAACGGGCTGTAATCGCTGATGACGCCGATAAAGGCGCCCTGTACCCGCGTCTCATCAGCCATGTCCAGCAGGTGATACAGGGCGAAGAAGTCAATCTGCTCGCCTGTCTTTGGATGCAAGGCGAGAGCGACAGTCGATACCAAGGGGCAGCAGCAGATTATCAAGCAAACTTGACGCGCTTGATTGCGCGAATCAGGGCTGACCTGGATCAAGCCGAGATGAAGTTCGTTATCGGTTTGGTGAACCCCTCCGGTCCCAGATTCACTCACCTTTCAACAGTGCGCGCGGCGCAAAGGCTGGTTGCCGAGACAGTGGCGAATGTTTCGCTCGTCGATACTGGCGGCTTGACCAAGCATGAAGATGAACTCCATTACGATAGCGCCGGACAACTCGAATTAGGACGGCGCTTCGCGCATCAGCTTTCCATCAAGCTCCGCGACAGCGCTGGCTGTACAAGCGGGAGACTAGGCAGCCTCTAGCCCCTGTGTTAGCATGGCGCGATTATTCGATTCGCGGGCTGCACTTGAATATGCTGAACAGACGCGGACTGATCCTGCTCTCGATTATTTTCTCGGCCGGCGTGACGCCTATCGCCATTCGCGTCACGCAGAGCGAAGGCATGCCGTCGCTGGTGATCGTCTTGATCCGCCTCTGGCTGATTTCGCTAGCGCTCGCCCCGCTGATTTGGACGCGCTACCGCGAGGACTTGCTGCGGGTTACGCCGCGGCAATGGTTGCTTTCCGGCATTGCCGGTTTTTGGCTCTCGCTGAATCTGCTGCTGCTGTTCCTGTCGCTCGAGTACACCAGCGTCTTGATGACCAGCGTCTTGCGCCGCACGTCGCCGATGTGGATCGTGCTGCCGGAAATCATGATATTCGGCGTCGTATTCTCGCGGCGTTTCTGGTTGAGTCTGGTCGCGACGATCATCGGCGTGGCTCTGGTCGGCTTGGGCGGGCTGAGCGCGATTGAAGCGGGCGCCGATCCCCTGCTCGGCGGAGGCATGGCGCTTTTTGGCTCGATTTGCTTCGGCATTTATCTCTTGATCGGGCGGCAATTGAACAATGTCATCCCGCCCTTGCTCTACAGCTTCATGGTCTTCTTCAGCGCCGCTATCGTCACCTCCGTTTTCGTCGGCGCCAGCGGCACAACCGTCACCGGTTATCCCGCGAGCAGCTATCTTTGGGCGATCGTGGTAACGATCCTGGCGCAGGTCTTCGGGCATATCGCCATGAACCTTGGCCTGCAAAACTATACGGCAACCGCAATGGCTATCGTCTTGCAGATTGCCGTGGTCCTCAGCGCGGTCATCGCCTTGTTCATGTTCGGCGAGATCCCCTCCCTGGCGCAAATCATCGGCAGCGCGCTGGTCGTTTATGGCGTCGTTATCGCCACCATCGAACAGACCCGGGCGCAATGGAAACACAAAGCACAGGCCTGACAAAAGTTGATAGATTGCCTCTTTAACTGGATTCGAAATGCGGTAAAGTGTTACGCGAAATTTAAGTATTGCGCTTAGATAAGGAGAGAGCGAATGAAGCTAGAGACGCAAGCCATCCACGCCGGATATGAACCTGAACCGACTACGCACGCGGTAGCGGTGCCGATTTACCAGACTGTCGCCTACGAATTTGACAACGCGCAGCATGGCGCCGACCTCTTCAACCTGGCGGTGCCGGGCAATATCTACACGCGCATCATGAACCCGACCAACGACGTGCTGGAACAGCGCGTGGCGGCGATGGAAGGCGGCGTCGCTTCACTGGCGCTGGCTTCGGGGCAAGCGGCCATCCACTACGCGATCGTCAATCTGGCGGAAGCCGGCAACAATATCGTGACTGTGCCACAGCTCTATGGGGGCACCTGGACGCTCTTCCGACACATGCTGCCCAAGCTCGGCATTGATGTGCGCTTCGCCGAAGGCGACAGTCCCGACGACCTGGCCAAGCTTATCGACGACAAGACTTCCGCCGTCTTCTGCGAGTCAATTGGCAATCCCGCGGGCAATATCCCGGATATGGAAGCGATCGCGGATATGGCGCACGCGCATGGCGTACCGGTGATCGTGGACAATACCGTGCCCACGCCGGCGCTTTGCCGCCCTGTTGAGTACGGCTGCGATATCATTTTGCATTCGATGACGAAGTACATGGGCGGGCATGGCAACAGTATCGCCGGCATCCTGGTCGACGGCGGCATCTTCGACTGGGCCAAACACGCAGAGCGTTTCTACATGTTCAGCAGTCCAGAGCCGAGTTATCACGGCGTCGTCTTCACCGAGGCCATGGGACCGGCGGCATACATCGCCCGCGCCCGCGTCGTCGCCCTGCGCAATACCGGTTCCGCCCTCAGCCCCTTCAACGCCTTCCTGGTCATTCAGGGCTTGCAGACACTGTCGCTGCGCATGGAGCGCCACGTCGACAACGCGATGGCTGTGGCGAAACACCTGGAGAACCACAGTCAAGTGGAGTGGGTTACTTACGCGGGCCTGGAAAGCTCGCCCTATTATGACCTGGCGCAGAAATATACCGGCGGTCGTCCCTCCGCCCTGCTGACATTTGGCATCAAGGGCGGCTTCGACGCCGGCGTCAAGTTTTACGACGCGCTGCAAGTCTTCACGCGCTTGGTCAACATCGGCGATGCCAAGTCACTCGCGGCGCATCCCGCCTCGACAACCCATCGCCAACTCACGCCGGAAGAACAGGAAGCGGCCGGCGTCACGCCGGAAACGATCCGCCTCTGCATCGGCATCGAGCATATCGACGACATCATTGAGGACATCGACCAAGCGCTGGCGGCAGCGCGCTAGCGCGTTTTTTCTACCCCATCCTCCAGGAAAAGCTGAGGGGGGAACATGTTTGAAGCAACAAGGTACGATAGCGACGGGTCAGCTAATAGCTGACCCCTACAAAGCTCATCGTGAAAATTGTCGGGGCGACCTACCGGGTCGCCCGAAAATCGCCGATCATCCCGTCTTGTCAGCGACATACTCCAAATCGCGCAGCCCCAAGTCAAGCAGCGCACGCTTGACCCTCTCCACATCATCCACATCACGCGCGTCGTATGTACGCGCGCATATCAAGCGCTCATCAGGATCGGCTTGCCCGGCAGCCGGGCGCGTCGACACCTTTGATTTGTAACCCAGGTTACCCGCGACTGTGGCTCGTTTCACCTTTTCCCATACCCCGTCGACCGTCGCGACAGTCAGCCGGGCGCGCCATTCGCCGGCATTGGACGTCGGCGCCGGATAATCACCCGTCCGTCGTTTTGCCTCGATCCAGTAAACCGCCGCGTAATCGGAAGGGCGCGCGTCTTCGTCATGCATCATGCGGGCGCGCTGGACCATTTCGATCAAGTCGAGATTCATTTTCCCCGGCTGATTTTCCTCTGTCATCGCCTTTGCCTCCTCCAGATCCAGTTATTAGCGTAGCAGAACGGCGCGCCCATTTCCATGAATCGCGAACCGCAGTAATGTATCTTTTTCGGTTGAAATTCTTCGTAGCCAGTCCTCGTCATAAGCCCTCTAACTCAAAATACAAAGGGTTTGTAGGGGCGTTTGACGGTCAGTGTCTACGCGACCCGCTGAAACGCCCGCAAATTAAAAGCTGTTTCACATGGGCGGCTCACGAGCCGCCCCTACAGGTATCATTTATGGTTGAAACTGTAGGGGCTGTTATTTTCTGTTTCAACCGAAATGGATACACTACCCGAACCGCCGAGCTGTGTATCTACGGCTCGCAACCGTCTATTCGCCGCGCCTGAGTCGATTGACCGCATAAGTAAAGATAGCAATCCAGCCTCGCAAGCGCGGATAGGACGCTATCTACAGGCTATATTCCGCTAGCGATTCTTGGTATGCTGATACCGCTTTTGGAATTGTCGGTAATACCTTGCCATGCTCTGTATCCAGTCGCGATATCTGATCGGCGCGCTCCTGCTGCTCCTGCTATTGCGCGCTTACAGCACGAGTGTCGCAGATGACAGCTTTGTCAGTTCCGACGGCTTTCGCTATCGCGTCGAGCGCTTCCTGCTGGCGGATTTCCCAGTTGGCTTGGTGTTCACGCCCGAGGGAGAATTGCTCTACACAGAAAAATCGACCGGCAATGTCCGGCTTGTCAATCCCGACGGGCTGCGGCAGCGCGCGCCGGTATTGAGCCTGGCGGTCAATGCCCTGCAAGAACGCGGCATGCAGAATATCACGCTAGATCCCGATTTCGAAAAGAATGGATATGTTTGGGTCTTCTACACAGCCGCCGGCACCGCCAAAGCATATCCGGCCAACAAGGTTCTGCGATTCCGCCTGGAAGAGGGCCGAGCTCACGACCAGACCGAAATGTTCGCCGTGCCAATTGACAGCGGTTTTCTGGTGCATAATGGCGGCGGACTGCAATTTGATGAGGATGGTTTCCTATACATCGGCATCGGCGACTATGGCGACGCCAGCCGCCCACAGGACCTGACTGTTCCGCATGGCAAAATCCATCGCTTTGCCGTCAGCGGCGACCGCCTGACAGTGCCCGACGACAATCCCATCGCGGACAGCAGCATCTTCGCTTATGGATTGCGCAACCCCTTCGACTACGCCTTTGATCCGCTGAGCGGGCGCCTCTTCGCCACCGAAAACGGCGACAATTGCGATGACGAGATCAATCTCATCTTGCCGGGCTACAATTACGGTTATCGCCAGGAATACGAGTGTGTGGGCAGACAATATATCGCTGGCTTGGGCAAGTATTTGCCGCCGCTTGCGAGCTACACGCCGACAATCGCGCCGGTTGGCATCGTCTTCTATGAAGGCGACGCGTTTCCGCGCTGGCGCAACGACCTGTTCTTCTGCAGTTGGAACGACGGCCAACTGCATCATTTGCGCTTGAGCGAGGGACGCAACCGCATCTTGTTTGATCGACCGCTGGAATTGGGAGCGGTCAATTGCCGCATCGACATCACGGTCAGTCCCGACGGCGCAATCTATTTTGGCACCATTGATGAGGAGGGCGGCGCGATTTATCGCCTGGTTCCAGCCTCGAACTAGAGCGCGTCCACGTCCTCATCGATGCCGTCGCTGAACCCATAGCGACCGATTAAAGGCACAAAGCGGCAGCGCAGCAGCGTTCGCGTGCTGAAGCTCTCGCCTTGCCGTGTCACCAATTTAAGTTCCTGTAACTGCTGATCGCCCACTGGCAGTATCATGCGCCCGTCGTGGTAGGCAAGCTGCGTGCAGAGCACGGGAGGCAACTTGGGAACAGCAGCCGTGACCATGATGCGGTCGAAGCTCGCCTGGTCGGGCAAGCCCTGGCTGCCGTCGCCGACGTGAATGTCGATGTTGTTGTAGCCCAGCTCGCCAAGACGTTGGCCCGCCAGCCCGGCCAGGCGACTGTGGCGCTCGATGCTGTAGACGTATTTTGTGAGATGGCACAAGATGGCCGTCTGATAACCGGAACCCGTGCCGATCTCCAGCACCGTGTGTTCAGGCTTCAGGCGCAGCCGCTCTGACATAAAAGCCACGATGTAGGGTTGGGAGATCGTTTGCCCTTCCCCGATGGGCAGGGGCCGATCCTCATATGCCTTTGCTTTGAATTCCTCGGTGACAAATTGATGGCGCGGCATGTCGCGCATGGTATCCAGCACACGACGGTCATTTATACCCCGCTTCACCAGTTGCTTGTCCACCATGCGGGACCGCATACGCGCATACTCGCGTGAAGTTGGCATCAAGGCATCCGTCCGCCCGAATTCGCAATCAACTTAAAGCTAACATATAGGAAAATCGCGGGCAACTCACTTATAACGTCAGAAATGTTAAGCAACGGTTAAAGAGCGAGATCCGCTCCGGAAAAGCGCGGACTCCAATCCCAGAGCAATCGCAGCAGATTTTGTTAAGCACCGAGGACGCCGAGAGCACCGAGATTTAACTGCTTATCTGCAAAAAAGGAGGCAATGTAGGGGCGTTTGACGGTCAGTGTCTACGTGGCCTAAGCGCCCCGTTGAAACGCCCGCAAATAGCAGGTCATTTTACAAGGGCGTCTCACGAGACGCCCCTACACTTTCCAGATTCATGTTGCATTCGATATATATTGGTTTTGATGCGATTGCTCTGCTCCAGCCCGAATCAGGCTAGCCGCATAGCGCAGGTCTGCTAGAGTATGCGCAAATCTGTCGGTTTGTGACTATCGCTTGCCGGCGCCAGCCGTTCGGCACGCAACCGGCGAAAAGGTCCCAGGAATGTCGCGCTTCCGCAAAATAACAAGCCCGCTCCCAGCCTGAGCAAGGGGGTATAAAAAAGTGAACCGGGAGCCAACCGAGCTTGATATGCGGCGGGTCATTCCCATCTTCTTGATGGTATTCGTCGACATGCTCGGCTTGACCGTTGTCTTGCCGCTCTTGCACCTCTACGCGGCAGCTTACGGCGCGGGACCGCTGGAAGTGGGGCTCGTGTTGGCGGCTTTCCCGCTGGCGCAATTGATTGGCGTGCCCATGATGGGCGCCCTTTCCGATCGCTACGGCAGGCGTCCTTTGCTGCTGATCAGCCAGGTAACAACCTGCATCAGTTTCATCATGCTGGGCTTGGCGAATTCATTGGCTTTGATCATCGTTTCACGGCTATTTGATGGTTTGTTCGGCGCCAATATCGCCACTGCTCAAGCCGCCCTGTCCGATATCACCGACGCTTCCAACCGAGCGCGCGGATTAGGCATTACCGGCGCCGCATTTGGCTTGGGTTTCATCTTCGGTCCTGTCATCGCGATACTCAGCTTTGAATTGAGCGACTCGCTGGCTGTGCCCGCCTTCACAGCTGCCCTCTATTCCTTCCTGTCAATTCTGATCACAACCTTTATGTTCAAGGAAACCCACCCGCCGGAGCGACGCCGAGGCGCTGCCAGCAGCGGCAGAACTCCTGTGATGCTCTTTCGCTATCTGGCGCACCCCTTGGTGGGTTTTCTGCTCTTGCTGATGTTCGCGCAGCAGTTCATTTTCTTCGGATTTGAGAGCTTGCTCGGCCTCTTCACATTGACGCGCCTGGGCTTCCTCGGGGCTGGCAACGCCGCCCTGTTTCTATTAGTTGGCATCATCCTGGTGATCGTGCAGATGCGCGCCATCGGACCCTGGAGCAGGAGATTCGGCGAAGGTCGCCTGGTGATGGCCGCGCTTTTCCTGCTGGCGCTTGGGCTGCTGCTTGCCGGCACGACGCCGGAGCAGCCGCATCCGTTTTACGTGCGAGAACTGGTCGCGCGCGATCTGATGGCACAGGCGCCGACGCGAGCTCAAGCCTTGATCGGCGACCTGCGCGTTCAGTTGCCCGCTAACGGAAACAATGGACCTGCCGGCGTGCTCTGGCTGGCGCTGGCTTTGGTTCCAATATCTGTCGGCGCAGCGCTAATCCGTCCCGCGCTGAATAGCTTGATCACCCGATCGGTCGGCGGAAGCGAATACGGCAGCGCGCTCGGCCTCAGTTCGGCACTGGTCAGCGCGGCCAACGCTAGCGCGCCTCTGCTGGCCGGATTCCTGTTTCAGCAATTGGGATCGAGCGCGCCCTTCGCTATTGGCGGCGCGCTAATGGCGGTGTTGTGCCTTTTCAGCTTATCGCTTTCACGATGGGGTTCACGCCGCGCGTGACTTGCCATATTGCCAGCGTAAACCAGGAATAAATGCAAGTAAATTATGCGAAAAAGTTGATGAAGTATAAACAGCCACAAAATAATCGAAAACTGTAGGGGCGTTTCGCTGAAACGCCCGAAAATCACCGCATGAGCGACATCATCGGGCAAGAAAAT
>DAOULD010000024.1:0-16211 GCA_034420635.1 Anaerolineae bacterium
CCGCGGTCGAACAGGTTGAAGGCCGTATCGGCTTCGCTCAGCGGGAACTGATGCGTGATCAACTTGCCGATATCCAGCCCGTTTCGATAGAGCGCCAGCATGTCCTGGAAATCGTGAAAATGGTAGTACCAGCAGCCGATGGCTGTGATATCGCGCCGGATGAAATCGCGGCTGGGCGCCAGCACCTCTTGGTTCAGTTCGCCGTTGAAGACAACCGTGCCGCCCTTGCGCGCGGCCAGGAAGGCATCGGCCACCGCTTCGGCTCGTCCAGCGCACATGATTGCGACGTCGGCGCCGATGCCGTCGGTCAGATCTCGTATTTGCTCAATGAGCGTCTCATCGGATTTGATGACGACATCGGCGCCCAGTTGCTTCGCCAGCTTCAGCCGATAGTCGACGATATCGACCCCGATCACGCGCCGGCCGATGTGGGACTGCATCATGACGTTGCCCAAGCCGATCGGTCCCAGGCCGATAACAGCGACGGTTTCGATGTTGGGGTCTTTTGTCCGCTTGTAGGTATGATAGGGTACGCCCATACCATCGCCGGTCAGCAGCGCAGCGTCTTCCCAGGGCAGATCATCGGGCAGGATATTGCAGGCATGGGCGGGGATGACAAACTGCTCGGCGTGCATCTGGCTGTAGCTCTTGTTTTTGTCGCACCAGGTGTAACGCCCGGCTTCGCAATCCCTGCAGTCGCCACAGCCCACCACCGCGCTGACGCCGACGCGCTGCCCGGTTTTCAGGCTGCTGACGCCTTCACCCAGAGCCGCGACCGTGCCGACTGCTTCGTGACCGCCGTTGCCGCGGGCGACGCCTTGACCGCGGTAACGGTGCATTTCGCTGCCGCAGATCGCCGACGCCGCCGTTTGTACGATCACTTGTCCAGCTTGCGGCGAGGGCGCTTCTAGCTCGAGCACACGCAGTTTCGAATCGCCCATCATTTCGAGTGTCTTCATGCTTCGGTTCCTTAATCGCGACCTGTCCTTTTACTTGGCACTGGCTTCAGTTGATCGCTTCCCAGTCGAGAATGACCTTGCCCGATTGCCCGCCCCGCATGACCGAGAACCCCTGTTCAAAGTCGCTCGCGGGGTAACGATGCGTGATGATCGGCGACAGGTCCAGGCCCTCCTCAATGATTGCCAGCATCTTGTACCAGGTGTCAAACATCTCGCGTCCATAGATGGCTTTGATGGTCAGCGCTTTGAAAATGATTTTCGCCCAATCCACTTCCGCGCGTCCCTGTGGTATCCCCAACATGCCGATGACGCCGCCCATGATCATGGTATCGACTATTTGCTCAAAGGCATCGGGGCTGCCGCTCATTTCCAGCCCGATATCAAAGCCTTCGCGCATCCCGAGTTCCCTCATCACATCGCGCAGGTCTTCTTCCAGCACGTTGACGGTCCGTACATCGGTTACCTTTTGCGCCAGCGCCAAGCGATAGGGGTTGATATCAGTAAGGACAACATGGCGAGCCTTGGCGAAGCGCGCGACTGCGGCTGCCATGGTGCCGATGGGACCGGCGCCGGTGATCAGCACGTCCTCGCCGATGACATCAAAGGAGAGGATGCTGTGAACGGCATTGCCCAAGGGATCGAGGATGGCGCCGATTTCCAGGGGGAGATCATCCGGCAGGGGAATGACGTTGAAGGCTGGAATGACCAGGTATTCGGCAAAGGCGCCCGGACGATTGACGCCAACGCCACGGGTATCGGGATCCAGGTGAAAGCGCCCCGCTCGGACGTTACGGCTGCGCCGGCCAATGATATGCCCCTCGCCGCTCACTCGCTGACCGATCTGCAGCCGATCGACATTTTCGCCCAGGTCATCGATCACGCCGCTGAACTCGTGCCCAATTGTCATTGGCACTGGAATCGTATGTCGCGCCCAGTCGTCCCAATCGTAAATGTGAACATCCGTGCCACAGATGGACGTTCGCATAACGCGAATGCGAACATCGTCGGGCCCGACTTCGGGCGCGGGAATCTCTTGCAGCCAAATGCCGGGTTCGGCTTTTGCCTTGACAAGCGCTTTCACGGGGCTCCTTTCCTGAACGCGGCGATATAGCAGTGTAGCGCTAAATGATGACCTTCAGTTCGCGACCGGCCTGCGTGAACGCGGCGATCGCCTGATCCAGTTGCCCGGTCGACAAAGCCGCGGACATTTGTACTCGGATGCGGGCTTGGCCCCTTGGCACCACCGGATAGAAAAACCCGGTGACAAAAACGCCCAACTCGAACAAGCGATTGGCGAAGTCTTGCGCCAGTTGCGCTTGGTCCAGCATGACAGGAATGATGGGATGCTCGCCATCGAGCAAGCGGAAACCGGCGTCTCGCAAGCCGCTACGGAAGTATCGCGCGTGTCCGCGCAGCGTCTCTCGTAAATCATCGCCCGCTTGGGCAAGCTCAAGCGCTTTGATCGCGCCGCCCACCAGCATTGGCGGCAGCGCGTTGGAAAATAGGTAGGGACGCGATCGCTGCCGCAGCATGTCTATCACCGGCTGTGCGGCCGCCACGAATCCGCCGGCTCCGCCGCCCAGGCTTTTGCCCAAGGTGCCGGTGATGATATCCGCGCGCAGCCCAAAATGGGCTGCAGTTCCTTGGCCTTGTGGACCGAGGATGCCAGTGGCATGACAATCATCCACCAGCAGCAGCGCATCGAATTCATCGGCTAGTCGGCGCAGTTGCGGGATGTTGGCGATGGTCCCGTCCATCGAGAACACGCCATCCGTGGCGATGACGATACTCCGCGGTGACGTCCCCGCCGCTTCAGTGAGTACCGATTCGAGGTGGTCCATGTTGTTATTCGCGAAGCGATAGCGTTTGGCTTTGCACAGGCGAATGCCGTCGATGATTGATGCGTGATTAAGCGAGTCGGAGAGGATGGCGTCTTCCGCCGTCAGCAGAGGCTCGAATACGCCTCCGTTGGCGTCAAATGCCGCCGCATACAAGATGGCGTCGTCCATTTCCAGAAAATCGGCTATGCCCCGTTCCAGTTTGCGGTGCAAGTCGAGCGTGCCACAGATGAAACGAACGGAAGCCATACCGAATCCGTATTCATCCATCGTCGCTTTGGCCGCGGCTATGATATCGGGATGGTCTGCCAAGCCGAGGTAATTATTGGCGCACAAGTTGATGAAGGGCTGACTTGTGCCGTTAGTGGCGACCCGAATTTTGCCGGATTGCGGCGAGGTGATGGGCCGCTCGCGTTTGTACAAGCCGTATTTTTCAAGCGACGCCAGTTCGGCGTGCAATCGGCGATATGTGCGTTCAGACATGGGCAAGGTCCTGTCGCATGGTTAACACCATTATACGACCACTCGGCAATGGCGGAGCGCTTGGCCTGGCGCGAAAAGCTGATGACGACCGGGCGGAGCCTGTATTGCGAGCCGGTCTCTCAACTTATCAGCGCTGTCTGGTGGATACCGCTTAGCGAGCCTCAGGACACTGGATAGGCGATGGTCGTGATCAGGCTCTCGATTTTTCCGCCGCTGGCATACATGCGCGAATACTGCACGGTAATCGGCACATCGCTGCGGATGCGCAGGCCGTAGGGCACATCAAAGGGGATCTGGTATCCGGCGATTTGCTCGGGTTTGTCGAGGCGGATATGCGGGCAGCGTTTGGCGGGTACCGTCACCTTGATCCCCTCAACGGCGTCGCGATCTTCGAAGTAGAAATCGAATATGAGGTTGGCGTCGTCGACGGTGGTATTGAGCACGCAGATGGATTCGTGATTCTTGTTGACGGGGTCATCGTCCGCCGGCGCCGCGAGATAAGCATCGGGGATGAGCCAAGTCAATGCGCCATGTGTGGGCATGGGTTCTCCTCCACTTGATGTTACTTGATGTCGATGAATAGTAGCGGATATTCTAGTGGGTCTTGCCCTCTTCGACAAACAGTTGCCGCCGGTAAATCTCGTCCGGCCGCTTGTACAAATGCTGGACTTCTTCGTCCGGCAGATGGGTGGCTTTGCCAAGCTGAAGCGCTCCGGCGAAGATCCTCGCCGCCTTGACCGCCATCGCGGTGATGCTCAAGATTTCGCCCGGCGTATCGCCGAGGGCGATCATGCCGTGGTTTTGCAAGAGGATGAGTTTGGGGGCCTCGCTGTTGCGCTCAAGGAATTGCCGTAGATGCTGGCGCATGATCAGCGCCAGCGGCAGACCAGGATCGCCGTAGGGCGCCAGCAGCGATTGAGGTCCGCAGAGCACTACTTCGTCGGGGAAGCGGCGCTGACGCGCGAAAGCGGCGGCATGTTCCGTGCACAAGACCTGGTTGATCGCGGTAGGGTGGGTATGACCTATGTATTTGACGCCGCATTCCTGCAGCAGCATGGCATGGAAGCTGACCTCGATAGACGGGCTGCGCGCGCTGCTTCGATTGACGACAGCCGACCTGGTGATCGCCTTCTGTTCGCTCATAGTACTCGGTGGATGATCGAGCAGCCCCAGGATCGGTTCCAGGTAAACGCTGACGAAGCCATCGGCGTCGATGTTGCGCATCTGCTGTCCGCTGGCTTTGACGGCGAAGGATTCGGCGTCGAGCCGCATGGAAGTATTGCCTTCGCCGATGACGACGTAATCGTTTTGCGGCTCGCCGAGTGCGCGGGTCATTTCGACGAGCGCGTCGAGTTGGTTGGTCATGGTAGTTGCCCCAAAAGGGGAGAATGTAGGGGTCAGCCATCGGCTGACCCGTTTGTGTTTCAGTTTGCACGCGGGCGACCCAATGGGTCGCCCCTACAAATTCCGGTTACAGGCTTGAGCATTAGAAATCGAAGTCGTTGATATTGTCCGCCGTGAAGGTGAAGGGGGGTCCAAGCAAGACTTCGCTGCCATTAACGACTACGAGATCGCCCAGGCGCCCCGCCGAGACCGACGCATCGCCAGGCTGGAACTCGCCATCGACGACGGCGCGCATGACGTAAACCGCGGCATAACCCAGATCGACCGGGTTCCACAGAATCACATCGCGGACGCAGCCGCTGTTGACATAAGGCTTCATGCCATTGGGCGTCGCCAAACCGACGACCGCGACATCTTCACAGACGCCAGCCTGCTGAACCGCGTCAGCGCCGTTGGGCGTGGCGACCGAGGTCATGGCAAAGATGCCATCCAGGTCTTCGCCGTATTTGTTGATCAGCGTCTGCGCCTGCTGGAAGCTCAAGACGGCGTCTTCCTGCGCCTCGAGGGTTTCCAGCCAGGTCAGATCGGGATAGCACTCGGAAGCGTAAGCCCACATTTCGGCGATCCAGCGCGCCTGGTTGGGCGTGGTAAAGGTCGAGGTGACGATGCCGAAGGAAGCCTCTGCGCCCATCTGGTCGGCGAGGCTGTCCACCAGCGCCTTGGCGATGCCATTAAATTCAGCTTGGTTGACGAACCATTCGCGGGCGTCCGGCTCGCTATTGGCGTCATAACCGACGACGTGGATGCCGGCTTCCAGCGCCTTGCGCAATACCGGCGCGATGGCGACCGGGTCGTTGGCGGCGAAGAGGATACCGTCAACCCCCGCCGTAATATAGCTGTCGATGACCTGGATCTGGTCGTCGATATTGGCTTCGGTCGGCGCGTCGGTGGTGACGGAGACGTTGCCCAGCTCTTCGGCGGCTTGCTGCTGCCCCAGGGTGGTCGCGGCGAAGTAACCGATGCCGACCAGTTTGGGCACGTCAACCAGCGTGATGTCCATGCCAGCCATGTCATCGCCCATGGCCGCCATGCCGCCGTCGTATTCCATCATCTCCATGTCTTCTTCCATGTCGTCGCCCTCGTCCATCATCTCGTCGCCCATACCGCAGGCGAGCGGATTGACAGCGAGGTCGTCGGCGCCGTCCCAGCGGTCTTGCGCGCCGACGGGTACAGCGACAAGCGCCAGCAAAAGCGCCAGTATCAGAGTAATTGCAAATGTCCTTTTCATGAGTTTGACTCCGTAATGCTGAATGGGTAAACGAAGTTGAATGCTACAGTTTCTGATCTGCGGTCGCACCTCCTTTCAGTTTGGATCCCTCTTTGAATCCCTCTGCATACATTGGCAGGAACTTCTCGCTCACTTCATGCGCTGGCAACTTTAACTCCGCTCCCTCTTTATCGGGATCCCTTTCCTCCGTATACGCTGGCGAACGGACACTTTTCCATACGCGCAGGAAACTGGCGCAAAATCTATATTTTTCAGGCTTTTTCGGGCGACCTGATAGGTCGCCCCTACATCTTTCAAACATAAATGATGCCTGTAGGAATCAGCCATCGGCTGACTCATCGCTATCGTACCGCGTTACTTCAAACCTGTCATGTCCTCGGCGTTACGCGGGTGGACGGGAGTTTAGCTACCCATCTCCTCGCCGACTTTGAATGAAATTATTCACCAGTATAGCAAAAATTAGCACGCTGCCGATCACGACTATGGTCGCATCGCTCGTCACGCCCGACAGCGTCAAGCCATTCTTCAGCAGTTGGATCAAAACCACGCCGACGATCGTCCCCGGGATGGAACCAGTGCCTCCGAAGATGCTGGTGCCGCCCAGCACAACCGCCGCGATCACATCTAGCTCAATGCCCGTTCCCATATCCGAGCGCGTCGTGCTCACCCGGGAGACAAAAATATAACCCGCAACCCCGGACATGAAACCGGAAAAGGTGTAGATAAAGAGCAAATAGCGGTTGACCGTCAGCCCGCTGAAGCGCGCGCCGGTTTCATTGTTGCCGATGGCATAGAGGGCGCGTCCCAAGCGCGTTCGCGCCAGGATGACGCCGAAGATGACGACGGCGATGATAAGCAGCCAGAGCTGCGTTGGGATGCCCAGGAACTCGCCTTGCCCCAGTTGGAAGAACCACTCCGGATAGCCACGCGCCGAGCGCGCCTCGCTGATGCCTTCGGCCAAGCCGCGGTATAGGGCCAGCGTCGCCAGCGTCATGATCAAGGGTGGCACGCCGACGCGCACGATGAATAGTCCGTTAATGAAGCCGGCGACTGTACCGCTGAGTATGCCGGTGATGATCGCCAGCTCCAGCGGGAAGCCAAGCTCCTGCCAGGTCCAACCCAAAACGATGGCGGTGAGACCGAGGATAGACCCGACCGAGAGATCAATGCCGCCGGTGATGATGATATAGGTCATGGGTATAGCGATCAAACCGACCTCGGTCATGAAGCGGCCCTGTTGCAAGAGGTTGTCAACGGTGAGGAATTTATCGGTGCGCGTCGCCAGGAAGAGCACAGAGACCAACATGATGACGAAGAGCACGCCTTCCTGGCTGATCAGCAAGTGGCGCAGCTTTTCGCCGACTGTTGGATTTCGCGGCGCGGCGGTCTTTGATTTCACCAGATCTGCGCTCCTGTTTATGTAAACCACGTCGCTCATGCGACGAGAAGACTGACTATTTTGCGTGAGCGCGGCATACCTATTCGCTGCCGCCGAGCGGCTATAGCCGCTGTCGCCGGCGCCGGATCAAATCCGCCAGCACCGTCGCCAGGATTAATAATCCTTGCACGGCTTTCAGCCAGAAGGGCGATACATTGATAAAGATCATCGCCGAACGGATGAAATTCAGCAAGAGCGTCGCCATGGTCGATCCAATTGCCGTACCCGTGCCGCCCAGGATGCTCACGCCGCCGACCACTGATGCCGTAATGACGGAAAGCTCGAGCGCGGGCGGCGGGGTAGCTTGAATGATATTGAATTGGGTCGAATACATCACGCTGGCGACGCCGATAAATACGCCGTTCAAGATGAAGACAGTCATCAGCAGTCGCTTCTGCGACAAGCCGGAAAGACGGGCTGCTTCCGCATTGCCGCCCAGCGCGTAAAAGGCGCGTCCGGTGGCGCTGTAGCGCATCCACAATACCACCACGATTGTCAGCGCTGCCATGATGATGATCGGCATGGGAATGCCCAGTGGACGCATCTGCGAGAGAAAATAGTCGGCCGGCATGTCCCGCACGCGTTCGCCTTGCGCCCAAATGATCAGAATACCCTTGATGATGCTCAACATGCCCAAGGTGACCACGATTGACGGTATGCGCAGATAGGCGACCAGGAAACCGATCAGAGCGCCGAAGCCAGCGCCGACGATTAGCGGCGCCAGCCAGGCGAGCGGCGCTGGCAGGCCCGCGACCACCAGACGCCCGCTGATCACCGCCAACAAGCCCACCAGCGAGCCGACCGAGATATCGATGTTTCCGGTGACGATGACCATGGTCATGCCCAGCGCCGCCACGGCGATATAAGCGTTGCCCTGCAATATGTCGGAGATATTGCGCTCTTGCAAAAAGCGCGGATTGGCGATGCCCACCATGAAGATCAAAAACAGCAGTCCGAAGAGAATGATGCTTTCCTGATTGCCGAAGAGTTTGGTGATGCGATAGCGTCTTTCGCTTATGCCGCGCGGGATCAGTATTTGCAGGATGCACAAGATCCCGGCGACCAGCATGATCCAAAAAGCGCTGCCCATGCTGCCAATAAAACTCGCTTCGCCAGCGGCATAGTCGCGGAAAAAATTGATGTAATACACCACGACCAGCAAGCCGGTGACGCTCATCAAAAATGAAATGGCGCGGCTGGCGCCCGGCACAATCACGTTCCAGGCGCCCAGCAGCAGAACGCCCAGACCGGCAAGTGGAATAAGCTCGACACCGGTTTTGAAAATCTTCAGTTCGTTGGCTTTTTTGCTTTCGGTGACGACCGCGACCGTCGAAGGTCCTCTTTCCGGTTGGATCACAAAAGGCAGCAGGAAATAAGCGCCGATGATCACAAGAGCCAGGGCAATGCCGATAAAGCGCGCGGGACCGCGATTCACGGGCGATGTTTTGGTCTTGCTCATGCGCTCGCCCCCGCGGTGCGGCGCGCCTCTTCGCTCATCATGGCGTGGGCGATTAACTCTTGCGTGGCTTCCGCGCGAGTGAATTCGCCCACCAAATGGCCCTCGCGCATCACCAGGATGCGGTCGCTCATGCCCAGGATTTCCGGCAGTTCGCTGGAAATCATCAGAATCGCCAAGCCCTGTTCCGCCGCCAACTGGCTCATAAGGCGGTGAATCTCTGATTTGGCGCCGACATCGACGCCGCGCGTCGGTTCGTCCATGATCAGCAGTTTGGGGTTGCTCGCCAGCCATTTGCTGACGACGACCTTTTGTTGGTTGCCGCCTGACAGTTTGTTGACAATCTGCTCGGGACCGGTGGCGCGAATGCTCAGCTGTTGAATTGAATGATTAGCCAGCCGACGCTCTTGAGCGCGGTTGACAAAGGTATTCCGCGATACCGATTCCAGCACGGCCATCGAGGTATTTTCGCGCAGGGTCATTTCTCGCACCAAGCCTTGGCGTCCGCGGTCTTCCGGTACATAACCGATGCCGTGCCGCACCGCCTCGGAAGGTCGATGAATCTCGACCGGTTCGCCATTCAGCAGGATCGCGCCCGACTCCGCTGGCAAGACGCCAAAAATCACTTGCGCTGTCTCGCTGCGCCCGGAACCGACCAAACCCGCCAAGCCGACGATTTCCCCCGCCCGCACCGAGAATGAGATGTCGCGCGTCAGCGGCGGCCGGTTGAGATTGCGAACTTCCAGCACGACGTCGCCGATCTCGGCTGCCTGTTTGGGAAAGAGATTCTCGATCGTGCGGCCGACCATCATGCTGATCAGTTCCGATTCGCTGGTATCACCCACGTCATTGGTGCCAATGTATTCGCCGTCTCGCAAGACCGTCACCCGGTCCGCCAATTCAAAGACCTCGTTGAGGCGGTGGCTGATGTAAATGATGCTGACGCCGCGCTCGCGCAGCAGACGGACAATGCTGAACAACTGCTCGACATCGCTTTCGGTCAGGGCGGCGGTTGGCTCGTCCATGATGAGGATGCGCGCGTCGAGCGACAAGGCTTTGGCGATCTCGACGCGCTGCCGGTTGCCGACGTTGAGCGTGCCGACCTTCGCCTGTACATCGAGGTTGTAGATCTTGAGTTCCGCCAGCAATGCCTCGGCGCCCTGCTCCATCCGCTCCCAGTCAATGGTTTGGAAGAAGCCGCGATTTTTGGTGGGCGCATGACCCATGAATATGTTTTCGGCGACCGATAACTCCGGATACAAGCCCAGCTCCTGATAGATGGTGGCGATGCCGGCGTGCTGCGCCTCTCGTGGATTGGCGAAGTGAACGCGCTGTCCTTCCAATTGGATTTCGCCGGTTTCCGGCTGGTACACGCCGGAGACGATCTTGATCATGGTGGATTTGCCGGCGCCGTTTTCGCCGATCAGGGCGTGGACCTCGCCACGGCGCACGTCGAAATGGACGTTTTTGAGCGCGTGTACGCCGGGAAAATGCTTGTTGATCTCACCCAATTGCAGCAGTGGCGCTTCGGTCATAGAACTTTCCTGAACAGCCCCTCGGCGGCGGCGAGAATCTCTGCCGCGCTCGCGCGAGCAATTTCGATTTATCAGAATGAGTCCGGTTGACGCCCATCGCGGCAGGTTATGTCAGCAAGGCGCAAAAGCGCTCGTAGGCCGCGTCCCAAGCCGCCCTGTCCATCGGCTCGAAGAGGACAAGTTCCGTCGACTCGCTCAACATGGCTCGCGCCTCGGCGACATCCCTCAATTCTCCAATGGCGATCAACTGCACGATGGCATTGCCGGTGGCCGTCGCCTCGGCGGGCCCGGCAATGACCGGACGACCGATGGCGTTCGCCGTCATCTGATTAAGCAGGGCATTCTTTGATCCGCCGCCGATGATATGCAGTCGATCAACGCTTTGACCGGAAACGGCGATCAATTGCTCCAAAACGAAACGGTACTTGCAGGCGAGGCTGACGTAGACCGCCGCGATCAACTCGGCATCGTTTTCCGGCAAGGCTTGGCCGTTTTGCCGGCAATAGTCGATGACGCGCGCGGGCATATCGCCGGGCGCCAAAAAACTCGGATCATCCGGCTCAATCAGCGTCTTGAAGGGATCGACGCTCTGTATCCTTTGCACCATTGCCGCAAGCTGATCGAAACTGTAGTCCTTGCCAGCAGCTTTCCAGGTAGCCCGGCACTGATCCACCACCCACAAGCCCATGATATTCTTCAGGAAGCGGTAGGTATGGTCGTAGCCGCCTTCGTTGGTGACATTTGCGGCATATGCGGCATCGCCGAGGATGGGCGCTTTCAATTCCATGCCCAGCAGGCTCCAGGTGCCGCTGCTCAGGTAGGCGACATTCTCGCTGGTTGCCGGTACGGCGACCACTGCGCTACCGGTATCGTGACAGGCCGGCGCGATGACATCTGTGCCCTGGTAACTGCCGAGTTTTGTGCCCGGCTGCACAATCGGCGCCAAAATATCGGGGATGCCGATGGCCGTGGCGATAGCGCGATCCCAGTCCCCGGTATGGGCGTTGCATAGCTGCAGGGTGGTGGCTTCGGTGTATTCGCAGGTTTTGGAGCCCGTCAACCAATAGTTGAAGAGATCGGCAATGGTCAACAGGGTGCTGGCTTGCTCCAGAAGCGGACTGCCGTCGCGCATGCTGGCAGCGAGCTGAAACAAGCCGTTGAATTGCAAGAACTGTATGCCGGTGCGATCGAAGATTTCGCGGCGCGGCATGCGTTCGAATGTCCATTTCATTGCGCCATTGGTGCGTGGATCGCGATAGTGGACCGGGTTGGCGAGCAATTCCCCGGCGCTATCCAGCAGGGCATAGTCGACGCCCCAGCAATCCACGCCAATCGCAGCGGGGTCGTCGACCTTCTCGATACCGACCCTAATTTCCTGCCAAAGCCGCAAAACGTCCCAATGGAGCCTTTGCGGGGTTTGTACCGGAATATTGGGAAAACGATGGACTTCGCGCAGCGCTATGGCGCGTCCGTCAAAGGACAGATCCATCACCCGTCCCGATGTTGCGCCCAAGTCTATCGCCGCGACGTGTTGTTCAGTCATGAATTGATTTAGTTAGCGTGCGGGCAATTGCGATCGCCCGGTATCCGCCGGTCATTTGCCAGGTTGCGCATTCGACCGATTTTATCCCGCGTCATTTTCACTGTCAATTGCGCCAGGGAACATGACGGACTTCAATCGGCAAACTCGACAATGACATCGCGGTCGCGCAACTCGGCGACGTACTGGGACGGCGCCTGACGGGACGTAAAGATAGCGCTCAGTTCCTTCGGGCGGGCGACGGTGAATGACGTGACTTTGCCCCATTTCTTGTCGTCGATCAGCATGTACTTGCTGATGCATTGCTCCAATATCGCCCGCTTCATTTGCGATTCTTCCAGGCTGGATTCGGTGAAGCCGGTCTCTTTTGTGTAACCATGGGCGCTGATGAAGCCGGATGATAGCTGCAACTTGGGCAATCCTTCTGGCTTCCCGACCAGCGATACCGAATCGCGCCGCAATTGCCCGCCAGGCATCAAGACCTTGATATCTCGATTGTTGAGCAAGTCCTTGGCGACGATCAGACTGTTGGTCACGATTGTCAGTTCATCCAGTTGCTTGAGATGGGGCAACATGGCAAACACGGTTGTGGAAGCGTCAAGCGCGATGATGTCCCCGTGGCTGACATAACGCGCCGCATAGCTTGCGATCTGCGCCTTGACGCGCGAATTGGTGCGCAAGCGGACATCGTAGGAAAGTTCCGGCGAAATATTGCGCCCTTGCGGCAAAACCGCGCCGCCGTGGGTCCGCTTGGCGAGGCTGGCGGCTTCAAGCGCGCGCAGGTCCAGGCGGATGGTGACCTTGCTTACATTGAAGTCCCTGCTGAGTTGCTTGACCGAAACGCGACCGCTGCGCTGCAATTGGGCGAGGATGCCGCGGCGTCGCTCTTCCATAAACATTTGGTCAGACATGTTTGCGAATCGGTAAGTATTATCCGGATAAAAAAACGGATGTGAAACGCCAACTGTATGAATGATTATAACCAGTATTTATGTCGAGGGTAGTATCCAGTCGCCGATGCGACTGGCTTTTCTGAATCAGTATTCAACCTTTTCCGGGCGAATGATGGCGCGTCCGCGATCGGCTTTTTGATTACTGGCCGCGCCTTTGTTCGATGCGCCGGATCAAACTGAGATCAAATGCTTCCAGCGTATCAATGCGCGCGTCCGCGAGCTCGAGGATTTCTGGGGGGAGCGGGAAGTCGGGGCTTGGCGCCGCAACTGCCGCCATGCCCGCGGCTTTCAAGGACCTCAAGCCGTTTGCCGAGTCTTCAATGCCTACCGTCACATCAGGCGAGACGCCGAGTTGCGCCATCGCCTCCAGATAAATGTCGGGCGCGGGCTTGCCACGGGGGATATCGTCACCGTAGATCATGACTTCAAAGACCTGGTCCAAACCGGTAATGCGCAAGACCGCTTTGATGATTTCGGTCGGCGACCCGGAGGCCAAACCTACGCGGAAATGCTGTTTCATGCGGTGTACCGATTCGATAGCGCCGGGGCGGGTCGGCATACGCCGCTCGTAGTGCGCGATAACGCGCCCTTTCATCTCGGCGATTATGTCGTCAATGGATTCATCCAACTGCAATTTCTCTCGCATCACCGTCGCCCATCCGACAGTGCTGCGTCCCATCGCCAGCCGCTGATAGTCGTCGGTCCAGATCTTGCCGCGGTCGCGGGCGAATTCGACGCGCGACTTGTTCCAATAGACTTCGCTATCGACCAGAACCCCATCCATATCAAAGATGACCGCTTCAATCGGCATCGCCGCCTCCCGGACTAGAAATTCGCCAGCAGAGCCTCAGACTACACTGACTGATCGTCAGGTGGCGGCACTACGCCAATCGTCAAGAGAATGTTGGCGTAAATGCGTTGTTCACCCGTGGCGATGACCAGGCAGCAATTGTCTTTACTGGCTTCGTCATAGAAGGCAAAACGCTCCAGCGCCTGCAACTCGACCTCGGCGCCCAACAGTTGCCTGAATTCCCGGTAAATGCTCGGCTCGGCTCCATCATGGCGCGCCATCACGTGCGCCGCCTCAACCGGCGTCACGCTCAAAACCGCCTCCAGCACATCGGTGACAGTCACCATGCCCGGCGCCAGGTTGAGATAAACGCGATCGGCGAGCGGATTCGCGCCGGTCGAGACCGGGTAGTTGCCGTCCGGGATCAAGATAGTGGCGCCGTGCCCGGCTTCGCCCAGCGCGCCCAGAATCTGAGGGTGAATCAAGTTTCCAGTTAACATTCCGTTCTCCATATTGCATTTGGCATAAACAAAGCAAAGCGCGATTATAACAGGCTGGCTTCGCCTGAGGCCAGTTTACTGGTTTGAGGCTACATTCGCCTCCGCAGGTGGAGGAAACAATCGGAAGCCGCTAGCGGATCATTGAAGTCTTCGCTGGACTGGCTGGCGGATGACGCCAGCAATCCGCATCGCCGCGGCTTCGCTGGCTCTGATTAGCGCTTTCTGATCCTGTCCCCGACCGTGATCATGCCGTCTTGAATCACACGGGCATAAACGCCGCGCAGTCGCTGATTCTTGCCGGCATCCGACATGACCCATTTGCGTGCCGGCGCGCCAAAGCGACGGGCGAATTTGCCGCAACCGGTATGTGGCGTGACGCCAATTTCCAGAATCACTTCGCCGATCTGCAGTTGCGTGCCCGCGGGCAAGTTATCCATCGAGATATCGAGATCGACGAAGAGTTGATCCCCCGATTCCGCCCAGCGCGATTTTTCGTCGGTCAAGAGTTGAATCACACGGCTGTTCATGAGAGTGACCTGGGTTTCCGGAATCGGTTCGCTATCTGGCGCCTTGCGTTTGGCGCGGCTCAGCCAATCATCGCCTTCCAAGCCGCGGGCGGCCGTAAACCTGGCCGATTGCACTTCTTCTCGTTGATCGGCTTGCGGCCGGCGCACGATCATTTCCACGCGGCCCCCGTCGCTTGGCGATTTGTCCAATTGATCCCAGGCTTCATTTAACGTTTCAAAACTTTTCACAGCTTCCATTGCTTGCTCCAGGCGGTTGATGATAGTTCCTGAGCAGACTATACACCAAAAGACGACAAAGTTCTGCGCTCTGTCGGCCAGGTCGGCGCGAAGGCGGCATAGCATTGGGACAAGACAATTGTTACCATGTCAAAAGGCGGCTGTTGCCCGCCGGGTGTATGTGAAGAAGGGGAGTTGGGTATGGGGATCGAACACAGGCGCTTGGGCAATCACGGCGCATACGTCAGCAATCTATGTTTGGGAACGATGAACTTCGGCTGGCATACGTCCAGGGAAGAGGCTTTCGCGATTATGGACCGCGCGCTCGAACTGGGCATCAATTTCTTCGATACGGCCGATGTCTATGGGCGCAAGATCGAATGCGGCTTGACCGAAGAGATCATCGGTCAGTGGTTCGCCCAGGGCGGGGGACGCCGGGACGCGGTCATCCTGGCGACCAAGGTGCACAATCCCATGAGCCGCAAGGCGAATCTGCCCGAAGCCAACAGCGACAGAGGCGGCGTTTCAGCATATAAAATCCGCAAACATTGCGAAGGCAGCTTGTCCCGCTTGCAAACCGACCATATCGACATTTATCAAATGCATCATATCGACCGCGGCTGCCCGTGGGACGAGACCTGGGGCGCCTTTCACGCGCTCATCCAGCAAGGCAAGGTCGTGTATGTCGGCTCGAGCAATTTCGCCGGTTGGGATATTGCCACCGCTTGTCAAGAGGCCTCCCGCCGCCACATGACCGGTCTGGTCAGCGAACAGAGCATCTATCACCTGGATAACCGCGCCATAGAGCTAGAAGTCATCCCAGCCTGCCGTCATTACGGATTGGGATTGATCCCCTGGAGCCCTTTGTCTGGAGGTCTTCTGGGAGGCGCGCTGGAAAAGGTTGAAACGGGCAGGCGCAGCAATCCCGAATTGATCGCGCGCGTGGAATCGAAACGAGAGCAACTCGAAGCCTATGAAGACCTTTGCCGCCAAATTGGTCACCCGCCGGGCGAAGTAGCTCTGGCTTGGTTGCTGCATAACCCCGTCGTCAGCGCGCCGATCATCGGACCGCGCACGATGGAGCAACTGGAAAGCGCCGTCCGCGCCACCGAAATCCGCCTGGATGAGAGCGCTTTGGAGGAGTTTGACCGGATATTTCCCGGTCCAGGTGGCGAAGCGCCCGAGGCATATGCCTGGTAAGGCTTGCCCGTGGCCATTGCCCCGTCGTTCTATGGGTGTATTTCAATATTTTGGCAGAATGCTCTAGGAACTACAAAAGCGCATCGCCCTTTGACGGGTTCTACGTACGGATTCACCACAGAGGCACAGAGCGCACAGAGATTT
>DAOULD010000025.1:0-7136 GCA_034420635.1 Anaerolineae bacterium
CAGAATGCTCTAGGAACTACAAAAGCGCATCGCCCTTTGACGGGTTCTACGTACGGATTCACCACAGAGGCACAGAGCGCACAGAGATTTCAAGAAAAAACTTCGTGTTCTTCATGTCTTTGTGGTTAATTTTGCTTTTGAACGGCAAAGCCATGTGATTTGCCAATAATCTGAAATGCACCCTCGTTCTATCAGCAAAACTTTGATTTCTTCCGTTTTGCGGTAATATGATAAGTTGAAGCGGTAATGAAGCAATATTTGAGGATTTGACATGAAAAAGCCAGCGAATACAACTATGGCGGTTTTTGTTCTCCTCGCTGTGTATCTCGCGCTTGTACCAGCGCAGTTCGTCAGCGCCAACGATATCGTGGTGGACAAACATTGCAGCCTGGCGAAAGCTATCGGATCCGCCAACAACGATTCATCCAAAGCCCGATGCGAAAGAGGGTATAAAATAGACACCATTATCTTGGAAGAAAATTTGGTCTTGGAGGAGGAATTGCCGGATATAACATCGAGAATCATCCTCGATGGCAATGGTCACACCATTCGCGTACATCGGCGACACACCGCTTTCATTATCAAATGGGGTAATCTAACCATCAAGGATCTCACGGTCAAGTTTAGCAGCGGCAACCGGTCGGGTCCTACGATCGAGATCAGAAACGGATCGCTGACCATTGTGGACAGCCAGTTTATCAATTGCACCGGGAAGTTCGATGTAGAGGAAAGTCTGGGCGCGGTGCGGGGCGATAGCGCGGTATGCAACTACTCGGCGGAAACTGTGGCCAGTTGGTTTGACGGAGTAAGTTCCATACCCGTGCCGGAAGCGGAGCCAGCAGCGCCACCAGCTGCGTTTACTTGTGAAACGCTTGACGGGAACGCAGCTACGGTATCGGCAAGATACGGTCTGCAAAGCGGCGTACAGTGCAAGCGAGTTGACGCGGCCGGCATCGGGAATCAATCCGTCGTTGACGCTGGATACATCGACGCATTTGACATATATGGATATGTCGAACAGGGCGTGGAAATCTGCTTCCCGCGACTGGGTTCGATCGTCTTCCTGGATGCGGCAACATCGCCACGATCGCAAGCGCCGGTTGAGTATTTCGCCCGCGATGGCATGACTTGCGCCTCGCTTAATCGGCCCGGCACGGTCGTCCTGGTCCCCGGGCAACCCCCGGTGATAGAATCCGCCGAAGTCGAACAAGCGCCAGCCGTCGAACCAGCCGTATCGGAGCAAGCGCCCGCCAGCGAGACTGTCACTACGGTCGCGTCGCAAACAGGTCAGTGCCAGGTCACCACGATCGCCAATCTCAAGCTGCGGTCGATTCCGTTTATGGATGACAACGTCATCGGCTATGTCTCGCGCGGCCAAACCCTTAACCGCATATCAGGCAACGAATACTGGCACTATGTCCAGTATTACAACCAGAGGGGCTGGATCAGCGCGAGTGAAAGATACGTCGTGACATCGGGGGCTTGCGCTTAGCGCCGTCAAGCCTATGCCAAGTGCAGGTTTCCGGCAAAAGGCGCGACGCTGGTGTCATGACTGTTGTCCTGTGGCAACCGTCATCGCGCCCATGTCCTAGACTGCCTTGAAGCGCCGCCTGCCCCCCAGCGTTTCAACACGGAGTCGCCCTCATCAACTGATGGGGGCGACTTTCATTTGATAAACCCCTTTGCTCGCGCGAGGAGAAGGCTTGTTATTTTGTATGAGCGCGGCAATTCTTCTCGCCGCCGCCGAGCGGCTTTTTTCTGGTTGACGCCGGGAAGTTTACGACTGGTAGGCTGCCCAAAGCAATTCGGCGATGTGCATGACGGGCAGATTCTTGCCTTGCAGGTCCAGATGCTTGCGTAACTGCGTGATGCAGCCGATATTGCCGGACACGACTGTATCGGGTCCGGCGGCGAGTATGGCTTCCGCCTTTTGCCTCCCCAATTCTTCGGCGATCGCGGGCTGATCCAGATTATAGGTCCCGGCGGAGCCGCAACACATGCCCGCATCGGGAATATCGACCAAGCGCAGATTGGGAACTTGATTGAGCAGGCTGCGCGGCTCGCTCCGCAGCCCCTGCGCATGCAAGAGATGACAGGCGTCTTGATAGGCGACAGCGCGCTCGGCGACGAATCCACGCGGCTCGCGCAATCCCAGTCCCGCCAGGTAGGCGCTGAAATCCATCACTTTGCTGGAAAAATCGCTCGCCTTATGCAGATCCGTCTGACCTTTGAAGAGCAGTTCGTAATCTTTCATGCCCGAGCCGCAACCGGCCGCTGTGGTGATGATCGCGTCAATATCATCGGGCATCAGCGGGAAGTTGCGCCGAGCGATCTGTCGCGCTTCCGATTCCGCGCCGATGTGCAGCAAGATAGAACCGCAGCAACTTTGTCCCGCGGGGATATGCACTTCGACGCCATTCGCCGCGAGCACACTTGCCGCTGCCATGTTAATCTGCGGCGCGAGCGCTTGCTGTACGCAACCGGAAAGGAGCGCGACCTTGCCGCGGCGATCGCCTTGCGCCGGCAGTATGGGCGGCAGGGGAGAGGGGGGCGGCAGCTTGTCCGGCAACATGTTCAACATCGAGGCGAAGGCTTCGGGCAAGAATGGCTGTAACGCCCGGCCAATTTTGCCGCTCTGCATCGCCAGGCGAAAGCGCCGCGGGTAGGGCAGGGTTTCGATTATCAGTCGCCGCGCGACGCCATCCGATAGAGGGCGAAGTCGCGATTGCTCTTGCAGGGTGCGATAGCTCACCAGCAGGTCGCCATAAGCCACCCCGGAAGGACAGGCGGGTACGCATGCCATACAGCCCAGGCAGCGGTCGATAAATGGCTGCGCCTCGTCCGCCTCGATTTTGTCTTCCAGCACGCCCTTCATCAAATAGATGCGGCCGCGGGGCGAATCCATCTCCTCGCCCAAGAGCTTGTAGGTTGGGCAGGCCGCGAGACAGAAACCGCAGTGGACGCATTTTTCGATGGCTTCGGCCATTTCCGGCGCGCGGAGGTCATCGCTCTTTATCTGGTGGCGCATGAGATCTCTTTCATGATATTGGCTCGGCAGGAATCATAGGAATTCAGGTCTTTTCCAAGGAAGCAATCGGTTCCAGCTAAGTAGTTCCAAGTTAGTCGTTAAAAACATGTCGCCCGTCATACCATGCCCATCATCGGCGGGCGACCAGGTTGGTCGCCCCTACATGCGTCGTTTATGTCGAAACCCGTAGGGGCGACAGGCGGTCAGTGTCTACGCGACCTACCATGTCGCCCGAAACCTCTTCCCTTAGCTGTCCTCAAAACGTCCATTACTTTCTTGGTTCTACTTATACCAGCTTGTTATGTGGGTCCAGCACGCGCTTGACGCGCGCCGCAAGCAGGTTTTCCGGCCGCTTGCCTATCAAGGGACAATCGACCGAGCCGCGCAGGACCAAGCCTGGCAGTTGCTCCGCTTCCAGTATCTTCTTGAGCGCGCCGATGTCCCCGGTCGCCAGCCAGGCGGTGTTCCCGCCAGCGCTGTATCGCCGCTGCATTTCGCGAACCCGAGCGTCAAAACCCGGTATTTGCCGCGGTGAAATGACCACTTTGACCAGGAAGGCGCCTGTCAGACCTGCCAGGGGATCGCGCAGCTCAACTTCTGTGGCGTCGAGGAGCGCTGTTTCTTCGCGCATCATGGCGACGAACTGTTTTGCTCGCCGCGGCAAGGTATCTTGAAAGCCCGCCAAGCCCGCCAGCAAGGACCAACCCCGCTCCCAAGGCGCGAAGTCTAAGACGTCAAGTTCCTGCGAACTTCGATTGCAGCGAAAGACCGCGTTCAGGGCATCATCCAGCGATCCGTATCGCAAGCGCAAACCTTGAAAAACTGGCGCGTCGGGAAAGACCTTGAAGGTCAACTCGGTCATGATCGCGTATTGGCCCAGGCTGCCGACCAGGAACTTGCTCAGATCGAAGCCGGCCGCGTTCTTGACCACCTTGCCGCCAACGCGAAAAGCCCGTCCCAGCCCATCGACCACCCCCGCGCCCAAAATAAAGTCGCGTATGCCGCCGTAGCGATGCCGCCGAGAGCCGGACAGATTGCAGGCGACGGCGCCGCCGATGCTCCCGTGATCCGGAAGGAGCGGATCAAAAGGCAGGTATTGTCCCTCTTCGCGCAATGCCGCCTGAATCTCGCTGACGCCAGTGCCGGCGAGAACGGTGAGCGTATATTCTTGCGGCTGATATTCGCTGATGCCAGTCATGCCGGATAAATCCGCCAGAACGACGTCGGCGTCAACTTGGTGCAGAGCCGTCTTGCTGCGCCTGCCGACGACGTGTATTCGCCCGTGATCCTTGACAAATGCCTCTAGTTCCGCGACAGAATTCAAGACGTTCCCCGTCATTCGCGCGAAATCACCCCTTGCCGCTCCAAGGGGTGCATCCCGCGCATTTGCAAAGCGGGCGCCTCGCCACCCGGGAACATCTTGCCGCGGTTGGCGATCTCTTCGGGATCAATCGCGCGGCGCAAGTCCCGCATGATTTCCATTTCCACCGGACTGAACATGGTCGGCAAATATTCGCGCTTTTCCATGCCGACGCCGTGCTCGCCAGTAATGGAGCCGCCCAGATCGACGCACATGGCCAAAATCTCCCCAGCCAGGGCTTCGGCTTTTTCCAGCGCGCCCGGTTCGCGGCCATTGTACAAGATCAGAGGATGCAGATTGCCATCGCCGGCATGAAAGACATTGGCGACATCAAGCTGATACTTCGCCTTGAGTTCGCCGATCTTGACCAGCGCTTCGCCCAGGCGACTGCGCGGCACAACGCCATCCTGAACGATATAGTCGGGGCTGAGGCGTCCCACGGCGGAAAAGGCGCCCTTGCGCCCCTGCCAGATGCGCGCGCGTTCGTCTTCGTCCTTCGCCTCGCGAATTTCGAAAGCGCCGGATTCTTCAATCACGCCCCGCAATTCCGCGAATTCAGCTTCGACTTGCAGCGCCTCGCCTTCCAACTCGACTATCAGAAGCGCTTCGGCGTCGAGCGGATAGCCCGCCCCCACCGATGCTTCGGCCGCCTTGATCGCTAGCCGGTCCATGATTTCCATCGCGCCCGGCAGTAGCCCGGAAGCCACCACCATCGACACGGCGTCGCCGGCGCGGCCCAGGTTGTCGTAGGCGGCCATCACAGTGCGATATAACTGCGGCGTCGGCATCAGGCGCAAGGTAATTTCCAGCGCGATGCCGAACAATCCCTCGGAGCCCACGAAGAGTCCCACGAGATCCGGTCCGATGCCGACGCCTTCAACGCTTTCGCTGCCGAATTGGGTGACGACGCCGTCCGCCAGCACTACCTTCATGCCCAAGACGTGATTGCTGGTCATGCCATATTTCAGGCAGTGAGCGCCGCCGCTGTTGAAGGCGATATTGCCGCCTATGGTGCAGACGGACTGACTCGATGGATCCGGCGCGTAATACAAGCCGTACTGCCGCACCGCTTCGGTGATATGCAAGTTGATCACGCCCGGCTCCACCACCGCAATGCGCTGCTCCGGATCGATTCTTTTGATGCGATTGAGGCGGTTCAAGCCGATCATCAAGCCATCGGCGATCGGCAGCGATCCGCCGGATAAGCTGGTGCCGCTGCCGCGCGCCACGAAGGGCACTTTCATCCGGTGACAGAGGCGCACGGTGTCGATGATCTCGTCTTCGTTGATCGGCAGCGCCACCGCCCCCGGCTTGGTTTGAAAAGCCGTCAGCGCATCGGATTCATAGGGCAATAACTCGACATCGCGCGTCAGCAGACGGTCGTCCGGATAAATCGCTCGCAGCGCTTCAAAAAAGGATCGGTTCATACCGTCAACCCCACCCTAAATCCCTCCCCGAAGCTTTGGAGAGGGACTTCATTCGCACTCGTAAAACGCACTGACAAGGAACGCCGCGCAGCAGCGTAGCAAGCACGGTGTCAGGCGTTGAACCATTTAGAAGCGCTCCCCCTCCCTGATGCCTCGGGGTGTATCCCCCCATAGAAATGGGGGGAGCGTGGAAGGGGGGCAACGGTTTTTTTCGGGCCGGGGGGTGGGGTTGACTCTTCATCCCGCCGTCTCCAGCCGCGCCTCGATCTGCTTGGATAATTTCTTCAGCGCTTGCTTGGCGATTTGTTTGGCGGCCACATCCAGCAGGCGCTGCCCGACGGCGGCGATCTTCCCGCCGATGCGGGCGTCGCCGGCATAGTGCATCACGGTCGTTCCGTTCTCTTGCGCCAGGCGGATTTCTCCCGCGCCGGTGACATGACCCGCCGGTCCCTTGCCCTCGACGATCAAACGATAACTTTCCGGCGCCATCACATCCGCCAATTCAAAACTGGATTCGAACTTGCCATTGACCGGCCCGACGCGAACGGACAATTTGCTCTGATACTTGTTCTCGCCGATTTCTTCCAAGCCCTTGGAGCCGGGGATGATGCTGCCGAGGACATCAATGTCCATCAGGACTTCCCAGACCAGTTCGCGCTCAAATTCAAATTCGTAACTGCCTTCAATGTGCATCTTTTGCCTCCCCGATTGCGCTCACACCAATCATAAATGACTTCCGATGAAATTACGAATTTTGTGCATTTGTGCTCAGGGCAATCGCTTCAAACTGATGGCGACTGGCATGATGCGAAATTGGACTGATAATTAACCACCGAGGACACCGAGAACACCGAGAAAAGCAACGAAACAAAAGGTCTTGATTTATTCCAGGCGCCCTTTTGAGCGACGGATGAAGTTTCGCTGGCAACTTAGCCATGTTCAGGTGACGGATTGAGAGAAATAGTTGTCAAAACTCCATAAACTCTGTGTTCTCGGCGCTCTCGGTGGTGAAGAAAAAATTTGAAGCGATTGCCCCGCATTTGGGCTCAGTGTAATCGCTTCAAATTCAATATGTGTCGAATGTGACACAAATCCAGCAAAAGGTAGGGGCGGCTCGCTGAGTCGCCCGATGCACATTCAGTTCCTACTTGTCGGGCGATCCATCGGATCGCTCTCACCCACAGTAAGCGCAAGTAAGTCATGCAAAGAATAAGCCGCGTGTAGGGGCGACATATCATGTCGCCCGTCGATGCGATGGCGCGGTTTCGGGCGACCAGATTGGTCGCCCCTACGGGATTCGATTATTTTGTAGTTTTCTATA
>DAOULD010000026.1:0-33644 GCA_034420635.1 Anaerolineae bacterium
GTCCGTAGGCGCCGATGATATCGAAGATCTCTCCCAGCAATTTCGCGAGGTCCGCGTCGTGACAGATTGATTCCGCAACTTGCGCCAACCTGCGCTTGCCTTCGACAGTGTAGGTCTGTTCATCGAGCGCGACCAGCGATTTTTCCAAGGCGCTTTCCAGATGGTGTCGCAAGCGCATGGCGTTCCCGCCGGATGCCAGGTAATGCAAGCCGCCGTTGTATATCGCTTGCAACAGCACCGCCGTCGTCGCGGAACCGTCGCCCATACGCTCGTTCTGTCGGCAAATCAAGGCGCGCGCCAGCATAGCGCCGACATCGGCATCGCGGCGGTGCAATTCTATGACGCGCCGGGCAATGATGCCGCCATCATCGAGCACTTCGGGACTGTCTTTATTCTCGACCAAGGATGTGATGGCTACCGTTCGCGCGGTTGGACCCAGCGTCGGTCGAATCGCGGACACAAGTGTATTGATGCCGCGCTTAATGTTCTCCTGCGCTTGCGGCTGGAATACCAGACCGGGGCGATAGGTTTTGCGGGAATGAAATGGCGGCTTTTCGCTCATGCGATCATCCACGGGCAAGGCGTGAAGACCAGCGACCAGGGCAGCTTATGAAGCCCAACAGCGAGTGAGGACGGGGCAATTGTGCCGAGATCAATAGCTTGTCGCGCGCTCGCCATCACTAGCCCTTGATCGCGCCGCGCATGATGCCTTCGATTAAATAGCGCTGCCCGAAGAGAAAAATAATGATTACGGGGACGAGTGATACGACCACACCCGCGAGCACGACCGAGATGCTGCCGGTCATCATATAACCCTGCAACTGAAAGATGCCAATGGTGATCGGGTAATTCTCGTGCTGCAAGAAAATCAGCGGGCGGAAGAACTCATTCCAATGGAAGTTGAAGCTCAAAATGGCCAGTACTGCCAACCCCGGCTTGACCAAAGGCAAGTAGATGCGATAGAAAAGCTGCCATTGGTTGGCGCCGTCGATGAGCGCCGATTCCTCAAGTTCTATGGGAATGGTCAGATAATACTGCCGCAGCAAGAAGGCGCCAAAGGCCGTCGGTGTCGCAGGGAGAATCAGCGACCAGACGGTGTCAAACAATCCAAGGCTGCGGATGAGAATGAAAACCGGAATGACTGTTGCCTGAATGGGAATCATCATTGTCGCCAGGACGACCCAAAAGAGCAGGTCGCGCCCTTTGAACTCCAGACGGGCAAAGGCATATCCCGCCAGCGATGCAGTAATCAGTTGGCCCAGCACGGTGCCCCAGGTGATTATCGTGCTGTTGAGGATCTGCCGGGCGAAAGGCACAGTCTCAAAAACCTGGGCATAGTTTTTCCAAGCGAAATCGGTCGGCAGCCACTTCGGCGGCACGGTGAATGAATCAACCCCGGTACGCAGCGAAGTCGAGATCGTCCACATGATCGGCGCCAGCACAACGCCACTCATAATTGCAAGTATCATCAGAGGTATCCAGCGACCCAACTGATGGGAAACCACCTGCCGTCTGTGCTCGGCAGAAGATACATCTCCAGGCATTCGTGTCATGCTTGTCGACATCAATCAGCTCCCATGCCCGCCTACTGATAAAATACTCGGTTGCGCCAGAGCCACATCTGGACAATCGCCATGACCAGGATCATCAAGAAGACCACAATCGCGATGGCAGAACCGTAACCGAATTCAATGTGTTTGAAGGCATGCTCGTACATCACCATCACCAGTGTGCGGCTGGCGTTGCCGGGTCCGCCGCGTGTCATGATGTAAGGCTCATCAAATACCTGCAGCGCGCCGATAACGCCCGTCACCATGGCAAAAAGAATCTGAGGGCTTAGCAGGGGAATCGTCACCGACCACAGTCGGCGCAACCCTTGCGCGCCGTCGACGTCCGCGGCGTCCAAGACTTCCTGCGACAGATTGGACAATCCGCCGAGGAATATCAAAAAGGTGAAACCCATATTGCGCCAGGCCGAAATAATTGCGATAGAAATCATCACCAGATCGGATGAGGTCAGCCAGGGAATTTGCGGGATGCCGAGCAGCGTCAAGTAGTAGTTGAGCGGTCCGAATTCCTTGTGAAAAATGTAGCCCATGAAGACGGCGACTGACGCGCCCGACATCAGCAAGGGCAAGAAAAACGCGGTGCGAAAATAATAGCGCAGCCATATTCGGTTGATGCGATGCACAGCCAGCGCCAGGATCAAACCAATAGAAACCTGACTGCAAACGGCTAGCACCGTAAACTTCAACGTATTGAACAAGCCGATGATGACACGTCTGTCTTCCAGCAGGCGCTCGAAGTTCTCGAGGCCGACATAGTCCGGTGGCTTGAAAATATTCCATTGAAACAGACTGAGACCAAATGAAACGAAGACCGGCCCCGCCGTGAAAATAAAGATGCCGAGCAATGTCGGCAATAGAAACAGGTACCCTAACAAGGCGCGCCTGCGACGCAGCCCGTCCATGGTATCTTGCATCAACCAATGAAAGATGCCGCCACCGGCCACGGCTGTCGTTTCACGAGATGTCATTTGTCTGCCTCAGCATGATAGAAAATGTAGAGCCAATACGGGGCGTACTGGCTCTACATCTCGCAGATACTTGCTTATTCCTGGTAGTACTTCCGACCTTCGCGATTAGTCAACGATTCCAGCTCGGCTTGCATTTCATCAAGCGCCTGCTGCGGTTCCATTTCGCCGGAAGTCGCGAAGCCGGTATAGGTGGTGAAGATGGTGGTCATCGGGTTCGACCAGGGCGGGGCCGGGATCGGCGAGGTCGACGGATGTTCGTCCAGCGTGTCATAGAAGACATCACTGTTGGCCGGTCCCGTCGTCTCATAGGCGTCCCTCTGGCTGTAAGAGCGGCGCGCCGGCGTGGTGATGATCACCGGATTGAAGAATATGCTGCTCTGGAAGCCTTCGTGGCTGACCTCGATCTTCATGAACTCCCAAGCTTCATCGGGCGCCGTGGACGTGTTGCTCAACCAGTGACCCCCAGTGCCGAACTGATGCTTCTGGTTGCGCCAGGCGGGCCAAAGCTGTACGTCAAAATCACCCTTTTCCATACCCTCATTCGCCAGGCGGCCCGCCCAGAATCCGCCAGCCGGCGTCATGGCAAGCTTGCCCGTGGCATAGAAGCCGGTGAGCGTCTGGCCCGTGCCCATGCCGATATCCGGTGTGACGCCCTCATGCCAAAGGTCGACGACCAATTGCAGCGCCTCAACAACCTCGGACGAATTGGCCACCGGCTCGCGCCAGCGGAAACCGCCACCGCGTCCATCGGCCGCCATATCACCCTCGTAGTAGCCGTCCCAGACCCAATCACCGCCGGGCGCGCGCTCCTCAGTGTAGAGGTTGCCGCCAGCGACAAAGATCCAGGGCATCCAGCTACCCCAGAGGCGATTCGTCCAGCCATAACCGAAGATATCGGTCGTGCCAGCGTCGTTCTTCTTGGTGGTGCCGCGCGCGATCTCGACGAAGTCATCCTTGGTCCAATCCGGACCCGGCACGTCGAAGCCGTTCTCGGCCAGCACATTGGTGTTGAAATACATATTGGCGGCGTTGAAATCACGCGGCGGCTCGTACAAGCTACCCTCGTACATCATCGCCTCGACCAATGAGGGATGCACATCGGAGAAGAAATCGGTCCAGAAGTCCTGGTCGGGATCGCTGGTGATGCGGTCATCGAGCGGCGCGGCCAAACCTTGACCGGCGAATAGCTGGCAAGCCTCAGTCGCGGCATAGCCGACATCGATCGATTCACCAGCCGCCACCAGCGCCAGAATCTTGGCGGCCACTTCTTCGTGATCGATACCCGTAAGCACGACCCACTCGACATTTACGTTGGGGTTCTGCGCCATCTGAATGTCGGCGACCGGCTGTAGCGTATTGTCATCGAGACCAGCAGTCTGCACTTTGATGGTCACCATATCCTGCGCGATGACGCGAACCGGCAAACCGGACATGACCAAGCCTGTGCTGCCGGCGGCCGCCAACTTCAGCAGATCGCGGCGACTCATTTTCTTTTCTGCGCTCATGTTTCCTCCTGAAAATTTAGTTTTCGACTTTGTGGATAAACCGGTTTCTCATCGTCTTGGGCATCACCTCCTCGTTTTCAGAATCGCGTCCAAATGGCTGCTGGGCCTCGCGCGCAGTGTTGGACTTCAGCCTGCTTGACACAGACTATGCGGAGTTTCCAGCCTGTCGATGCCGAGCAAGTAAACTTTCGAGAGTCCACAATTCTTTTGGCGAATCGCGATGAAAATCAGCGAATCAATATACCGGCTAACCATAACATTATTTTCTTCCTCACGCAAACCGTTGCCTTAAAAAACTCCGCAGCAATTTGGACAGATAACAGCCCGCAAAATGCCTCGCTCGCGCGGGCGGCGAAATGATGCCTGAAACCCCTCTCATATGATCAGAATATCTCGCGGAAAGGCAGTCAAGCTTTCGCAGCCGTCTTCCGTGACGAGGACGTCATCCTCAATGCGAACGCCGATTTCGCCGATACGATATATGCCCGGTTCGATGGTGAAGACCATGCCCGGTTCCAGGGGGCGCTGGTTGCCCTCGACGATGTAAGGCGCTTCGTGCGCTTGCAGTCCAAGTCCGTGACCTGTACGGTGCCGCATGAGTGATTCGTAACCGGCGTCAATGAAAACTTGCCGCGCCGCAATATCAACGGATTCGGCTGTAACGCCGGGCTTCGCAGCCTGTCGTCCGGCTTCATTCGCGGCTTGCACCACTGCATAGAAGTCGCGGTGTTCGTCGCTGACCTCTCCGAGGAAAACCGTGCGCGTGATATCGGCGCAGTAACCGCCGAATGTCGCGCCAAAATCGAAAATCAGCGGATCTCCTCGCGCCATGCGGTAGTCCAGGGGACCGGAATGGGGCAGCGCCGTATTGCCCCCGGCGTGCAGGATGATGTCGAAGGACAGCCCCTCGCCGCCCATTTCTCTCATGCGCTCGTCCAGGATGGCCGCAAGTTCGATCTCACTCATGCCGGCGCGAGCCTCGCCGAGCGTTGCCCGCAGGGCGTCCTCGGAGATTTGTATGGCGCGGCGAAGCGCGGCGACTTCCCCGGCATCCTTGATCATGCGCAGTTCTTCCAGCGCTTCGGAGGCGTCGATCACCAGCGCGTCGGGGGCGGCGGAGCGGATAGCTTCGCCTTCAAAAAAGCGCATGAACAAGCCCTCGACGCCGATGGTCTTGCCCGGCGACTCAAGGGCGCTCAGCGCGTCGCGGAAGGCGGTTTGGTAACCGTCCGCATCGCTGTAAGCAAATAATCGAGCTTGCAGCGCATGTCGCTCAAAAAGGGGAATCTCCAATTCGGGGATGACAGCCACCGGCTCGGCATCTATAGCCAGGAATATGACAATGGGGCGTTCCAGGACAAAGTGCACCGCGTCGAAGAGGTAGCGATGGTTGGGTCCTGGGATCAGCGCGACTATGTCCAGTCCGGCATTTCGCATGATCGCGTACAGTTTGTCGAAACGGGTCTGGTTAATCATCAGGAAATGACCTCTCGTGCTGAAGCAGCAATTGCAGTTACGTTAGCGGTTTGGGTCCCGCGCGTCGTTCAATCCGTCGCCGAGCAAGGTGATGCCGACCACGACCAGCGTGATCGCCACAGCCGGGAAGGCGCCGATCCACCATTCGGTCAGAAAATAGATGCGTCCCCATGCGACCATTGCGCCCCATTCCGGCGTCGGAGCGCTCGCGCCCAAGCCGATGAAGCTCAAGCTGGCGAGCAGCAATACAGCCAGACCCAGATCGAGGCTGATGCGCACGATGATGGCATAAACGGCGTTTGGCAAAATGTGTCGGAAGATGATCGCCGGCGACGACGCGCCCATCGCCCGGGCCGCGGTCACGTATTCCATTTCGCTAAGCTGGATCGTGAGGCCCCTCAGCAGGCGCGCATAAACGGGCCACCAGACCGCCGCCGCGGCGATGATGGCGCTGCGCAGACCGGGACCGAGCGCCGCGCTGACCGCCAGCGCCAGAATCAAGCTGGGAAAAGCCAGGACCAGATCAACCAGGGTCATGATGACGCGATCGCTCCAGCCGCGCCAGAAGCCGGCCACCGTGCCCAGGACGACGCCGACGAGGCAGGCGACGCCAATTATCAGCGAGGCGGCGACCAGAGAAATGCGCGCGCCATAGACGACGCGGCTGTATACATCGCGGCCGAGTTCATCGGTGCCAAAAAAATGCTCCGGGCTGGGCGGCGCGTATAACTCGCGGATGGAAGTCTTGATCGGATCGTGACTGGCGAAGATCTCGGGCAGCAGCGCAAAGAGAACGAAGGGCAAGATCAGCAACCCGCCGGCGGTCAAACCGGGGTTCCTCCTGCAGAATTTTGTCAGCTTGGCGACCACGTGGTCCTCTCCCACCGATGCGCCCTTTCTTTAAGTCGGCGCCTACGCGCTTCAACCGCAGTTTGCCAGTTGGCGGCGCTTTTCCTCGGATGCTTCCCTGTCCACTTGCAAGGTCTGGGGTTCCAGGATGACGCCGTAGACCGTCTCGGCTTGCTCCAGGGAAACCAGACCATCGCGCGCGTCCGCTTGCACATCTTCAAATGCGCGTTCCAGGGGCGAACCGTAACCGCCGCCGGCAGCCGTATCGAATCCGACCGTCATATCGCTATCCGTTATGGGAAGCGCGCTGGCGACCTCGACTTTCTCGGCGCGCGTCAGCGCGATGCCGTCGCGCAATATTTCGGCGGAAATGCCGCCGCCGCCCCCATGCAAACCGAATGGCGGAACGTGTTGACCGGCAGCGTGCACGGCGACAGTCGCTGACCCGTCGAAACTGGGCAGCAGTCCCAGCTCCATGCGCTGCGCCAGTCCGCCGCGCTGCTGCCCAGCCCCGCCCGAATCGGTGATAAACTCGCGGCAGCGCGTCAAGATCGGTACCGTGATTTCGAATAGCTCAACCGGAACTGCGCCGGCGAGCGCGGGTACCTGGACGGTCGATATCCCGTTTGAGAGGGCATTGGCGCCCATGCCGCCTGCGCTGAACAAGTAGCAGTGCTCCACCGCGCCGTCCACCGCGGCGGTAGTGAAAACGCGCGTGCTTACCAGGAATCCGGAGCCGGCGATCACGCGATCGGGCAAGACTTCCGCCAAAGCCCGCAGAACGGCGCCAAATATATGCGCGCCGATGCGATGCCGTTGGTTGCAGGAGGCCGGACGCTGCGCGTTCAGGATGCAGCCGGGCGGCGCGCTGGCGTGGATCGGTCGATAGCAGCCGTCATTTCCGGGGACATCCGGCAACAGGGTGGCTTTCAGGGCGTAGGATATTTGTCCGTGTGTAAAGGTGAAGGTCACGTTGATGCCCCCGCGAGGCTGCTGTGGCGATGTGCCGCTGAAGTCGATATTGATTTCCTCGCCGCGCACTTCAAGCGCGCAGACCAATTTCAGGGGCTGATCCAGTTCGTCGACGATCACTTGGGAGCGGTAAACGCCGTCCGGCAGCGCGCTGATTGCCCTTCTCATCGCGCCTTCGGAGCGACGGTGGATCTCGCGGGAAACCGCTCGCAGATCCGGCAGGTCATACTCGTCGAGCAGCGCCAGGCAGCGTTCGGCGCCGGTCTGGTTGGCGGCGGCTTGCGCGTGGATGTCGCCGATGACAGCGGTCGGCAGGCGAACATTGGCAGCTACGAAATCGAGCACGGTCTGGTTCAGCACACCGCCTTGATAGAGCCGCACCAGCGGGATCAGCAAGCCTTCTTCGTAGCTGTCGGTGACGCGGTTGGTATCGATGGAGCCGCCGACATCGGCGTGGTGCGCGATGCTGGCGGCGAAACCTACGAGCTTGTCATTTTTGAAGAATGGCGTGATCACCGTGATATCGGGATGGTGGCCCGCATTCTGCCAGGGATCATTTGAAATGAAGACATCACCCGGCGCAATGTTGTCCCGTCCGAACTGGTCCAGCACGATGCTGCAGGTATAGGGCATGGTGCGATTGAAGATGGGCAAGCTGCGATGCGCATGCGCGATGCACTGCGCGTCGGCGTCGATAAGCACGCAGCCATAGTCGTTCGAGGCGGTTATGGTGGTTGAGAAAGCCGTTCGAGCCAGCGTCGCCGACATTTGATCGGCAACGGTGATCAATCGCTGCCAGAGGATTTCCAGTGTCAGTGGATCGATTTCGCTCATGTTGAGCCCAGCTCTTTCTCGATCAAGGTCCTTGGTTCCAGTTGGCGTGTCTGAAACAAAGCCCATTCCTCGATTTCTTGTCGCGGTGGCGCTTCGCTGCTCCATTTTCGGCTGGGCTGCCAGCCGAAGCGCTTCGCCGCTTCCGCCAGAAATTCCGCGTATTTGAAGGGCGCCAGCGCCGAATCAATGACCGGTACGCCCAGTTCTTCTTGCAAGGTTTGATGAAAGCCGACTTCGGCGCTGCAACCCAGGATGATGACCTCGGCGCCATCGTCTTCAACGGCGCGTCTGCCCTCGCGCAGCATGGCTTCCATGGCGCGACCGGCTTGCGCTTGAAAGTCGAGCACGTTCATGTTCAGCGGGCGCATTGAGCGCAAGCGAGGACCATAACCGTAGCTGTGGATATTTTCGCTCATCTTGGCGATCGCCTTGCTGGCTCCCACCAGCACGGAAAAGCTGTTTCCCAGATGTGAGGCGATCGCCAGCGACGATTGGCAGGGCGCGGTCACAATGGCTCTGCCAGATACTTCACGCGCCTCGCGCAGCGCCAGATCATAAAAGCAGCCGATCACAAAGCCGTCATAGTGGTCGGCGAAACGATAGACCGCGGTCACGATATCGGCCATGACAAGCGCTTCGTAGGCGTGGTAGCGCAGGTGACGCGGACACGGTCCCGGGGGCAAGGACAAGATGTCTATTTCCGTGTCGGGCCGCCTGGAAGCGGCGAAGGCAGCCTTCAAGGCGTCGGTGTAGAGTTTGTCTTCTACGATTGGGTCTATCCACAAGATTCTCATGCCGAGTCCTTCCTTTTCAGAGCGCTCATCGCAGGCGCAAGCGCACATTTGCGTATCGGTCTACGAAAGCCTTCATGCCCGGGCGCAGGACAATCGTCGATTCGCGCTCTTCAATGATCGCGGGACCGGCGATTGTCATGCCCCCGCCCAGCCGATAGCGGTCATAAGTCGGCGTGTCGACGAATCCGCCCGCCTCAGCAAAGTACGCTTGCCGCTCGCCTTTGAAGGACGGGGCGGGGTCCAAGCCGGCCTCGGCAAGCGTTTGCTGTTTGATGGACGCGCGGGCGCCGGATACCCGGCTGCGCCAGGTCAAAAGTTCGATGGGACTGTGGTCCGGCACGTAATGATAAAGTCCCTTATAGGTCGCGTTAAATCGGTCACTAAAGGCGGCAACATCCATTGTGCTCAGGTCATGGGGCAGGGGAACCTGGATCTCGTGCAGTTGACCTTGGAAGCGACCGTCAACACTTCGTTCGATTTTCACATCCTGTTCGCCAATGCCGGCATCACGCAGCATCTGCAAGCCCTGAGCTTCCATATCACTGAAGAGATCTTTGACGACCGTCCAATCCGTATTTGCCAGCATGCTTGGATAGGAGTGAGCGAAGTCAAAGGCGACCGGCGCGATCAACAAGCCGATTGCGGACGCGACGCCGGCGCCGGGCGCAACGACGACTTCGGGACTGCCCAAAATCGAGGCGACGCCCCCAGCGTGCACAGGTCCTGCGCCGCCGAAACAGATCATGACATAGTTGCGCGGATCGCGCGCCTTTTCCAGAATGTGGATGCGCGCTGATGCCGCCATATTCTCGTTGACCAGCCGGTGAATGGCGTCAGCGGCTTCGACCAGGGTCCAGGAAAAACTCTCGGCGATCGGTTCCAGCGCGCCTTCCGCCGCCGCCACATCGAGCGCCATTTCGCCACCAAGAAAGTAATCGGGATTGAGATAGCCCAAGACGAGATCCGCATCGGTCACGGTGGCTTGCGCGCCGCCGAAGCCGTAGGCTGCCGGTCCCGGACTCGAGCCCGCGCTTTGTGGCCCGACCTTGAGCAAACCCAGGTCATCTACCCAGGCGATAGAGCCGCCCCCGGCGCCGCTTTCCAGGATATCGACCGTGGGAAATTGCAGCGGGTAGCCGCTGCCCTGGGAGAATCGGTTGACCCGGGCTACTTCCAGATTAGAGGCAATCGCCGGTTTTCCGTCGTGAACCAGCGCCACTTTTGCGGTTGTCCCCCCCATGTCGAAGGAAATGAGATCGGAATGGCCCGCCAATTCGCCGAAATAAGCCGCGGCGAGCGCGCCCGCGGCTGGTCCCGATTCGACCAGACGAATGGGTTGTTCGGCAGCCGCGGCAGCCAGCGCTGTGCTGCCCGACGAGAGCATCAGATAAAAGTTCCCTTTGAATTTGGAGGCGACAAGTTCCTCGCGCATGGTCTGTAGATACCGGGACATCAGCGGCAAAACATAGGCGTTGGCCACGGCTGTCGATGTCCGTTCATATTCGCGAATCTCCGGCGCGATATCACTGGAAAGGGTCAGCGGGACATCGAGCCAGCATTCACGCACCAACTCCGCGATGCGTCGTTCGTTGCTCGGATTGCGATAGGAATGCAGGCAGGACACGGCGATGGCGTCGACGCCCTGCGCCTTGAAATCAGCTACCGCATGACGCACGTCTTCTTCGCAGACGGGCTGCAATATCCTGCCATCGCGGTCGACGCGTTCGCCGACGCCGCGTCGCAAGTAGCGAGGGCTGAGCGGAGGCGGATATTGCAAGAAGAGATCGTAAATTGCGTAGCGCTGCTCCGTTCTCATTTCCAAAATGTCGCGGAAGCCCGCGGTTGTCAATAAACCGACCAGCGCGCCGCGATGCTGGATGAGCGAGTTTGCCACCAATGTCGTGGCATGAAACAAGTTGAGCAACTGATTGTGGCCGATGCCGGATGTTTTCAGCAGGTCTTCCATACCGCGCAATGCGGCGGCTTCGGGATGATCCGGCGTCGTCAATACTTTGAAGATGTCGAGCTTTCCCGTGTCTGTATCGAGCAAAGCAAAATCGGTGAAAGTACCGCCTATATCAAAGCCGAGCTCGTATCCCATAGGGCGTCCTTAATCGCGCGATGTCACTACTGATGTTGAATCCGCGGATCCAACTGTACATAAAGCAAGTCCACGATGGTATTGGAGACCACAAATATCACCGCAATAACCAATGCCGCGCCGATGACCGCGTAAAAGTCAAAAGAGACCACTGACTCAACGGCATAACGTCCCAATCCGGGCCAGGTGAAGACGACTTCAACCAGGACCGCGCCGCTCAAGAGAAATCCGATTTGGATGCCCAACATGGTGACGACAGGAATCAACGCATTGCGAAAAGCATGGCGGAGGATGACGCGCTTCTCGCTCAAGCCCTTGGCGCGAGCCGTGCGCACATAAGGTTGAGAAAGCGTCTCGAGCATGCCGCTTCGGGTGAAGCGCGCGCCAACCGCAAGACGTCCCAGTGACAACGCCGCGACAGGCAAAACCAAATGCTGAACGCTCGACCAGAAGACATCCCATTGACCGGCGATCAAGCTGTCGATGGTATAAAGCCCAGTCACGTGAGGCGGCGGCGCTATCAAGGTCGGCAGGCGACCTTCCAGAGGGAACCAGTCCAGCGACTTGGCGAAGATGAGCTGCAGGAAAAGCGCCAGGACAAACGGCGGTATGCCCATACCCACCACAACCAGCATTCGGATAAGAATGTCGGGCGCTCTGCCTGCGTTGACGGCCGCCAGTATGCCCATCGAGATGCCCAGAATGACGATGACCACGCCAGAGAAAATCGCTAGTTCCGCTGTCGCCGGGAAGCGTAAACGCAAATCATCGCTGACGGCTCGTCTCGTCAACAGCGACTTGCCCAGGTCGCCGCGAGCTAATCCGGCAATGTAGGTGATGAATTGCTCGTGGAAGGGTCTGTCCAGACCCAATTCCACCCGAAGTTTTTCGATTTGTTCCGGGCGCGCGTTGGTGCCAGCCGCGACGGCGGCGGGATCGGCAGGCAAGACTTGCGTGACGACGAAGAGAATCACCGCCATGCCAAAGAGCTTGAGAATCAGCGTTAGAAGGCGTTCAAGGATTAACCTGCCCATGGGTATCGTAAAAGCGCAGAACGCAGCCCGGTGAACGAACCGCGTTCCGCGTTAGCTGCCCTTGCGTCCGGATAGCTAGCCTTCCAACCAGATATCATAGGGATGCAAATCGCCCGGGAAGCCATAAGGATCGTACTGGTAGCCGCGAACTGAGGAATGCGTCAAGTCGATGTATTGCGACAGCATCACCGGGATCACGACCGCTTCGTCAATGAGGATTTGCTGCGCCTCGCAAAGCAGTTCGGCGATCCGCGGATCGCCGGGAGCCAGCGTCGGCGCTTCTTCCAGCAGGGCGTCAAAATCCGGATTGTTGTACCAAGCCCAGTTGCCTGTGCCAGTGTCAATCAGCGCCGAGTGATTGAGCCGGAAGAGCATCTCCCCGGCGTAGGGGATCGGGATATTGAGCCAGTGGCTGCTCATATCGTAGGCGGTATCGAAGTTGCGCTGCGCGTCAATGAAGGTGCCCCAGGGGATGTCATCCAAGACGACTTCAATATTCAACTCAGCCAGGGCTTCCTGGAAGAGCACGGCGGCGAAGCGGCGCGGTTCGTTGGCGTGTCGATAAGCCTGCCGCACGCTGAAGCCATCCGCATAGCCGGCTTCAGCCAGCAGTTCGCGGGCTTTGTCAAGATCCTGCACTGGCTCGAAGACATCGCAATGACCGATCGTCCCAGCCAGCGCCGGCGACGTCAGGGGAACGGCAAAGCCGCCCATGACTTCGATCATGGCATGGTAGGGATAGGCGTGCAATAGCGCCTGACGCACCTGCTTATTCGCCAGGGGACCGTCTTGCTTCATGAAGTGGTAGAAGCCTTGCAGCGGGTTGCCGAAGTTGAGATGGATGGCAGAACTGGTAGCAGCGCGGCGCACATCGGACAAGCCGGCCCAATCGATCAAATGAACTTCGCCGTCTTCCATCAGCAGCAAGCGCGTGGTGTAATCCAAGCCATAACGGGCGATGAAACGATCGATATGGGGTCCGTCCCAACCGCCCCAGTAATCCGGGAAGGCTTCCATTTCGGTCTGGCGACCGGGATCCCAGCGCGCTAGCTGATAGGGACCAGTGCCCACCGCGTTTTCGCGGAAGAATTCACCGGCCATATCACCGTCCATATCGTGCTCGGCAAGCGCCTGGGCGCTGACGATCTTGATATGCGGCAATCCAGCCCAGAATTGGAAATCCGCCGAGCTCAACTGAATGGAGACGGTCATCTCGTCGACGACCGTGACAGATTCGACGGGCGCGAGGATGAATCCCAGATTGCCCAAGCCCAGCGCCTTGTGACGGTCGAGCGAAAGTTTGACGGCTTCGGCATCCAGGGTCGAGCCGTCGTGGAACTGCACGCCCTCCCGTATCGAAAGCGTATATGTCAAGGCATCGTCGGATATCTCCCAACTCGTCGCCAGGCGCGCTACGATCTCGCCCTCGCGCGAATACTGCGTAAGACCCTCGTACATAGCGTTGATCACGTAGCCCTCGGTTTGCGAGATGCCCATTGCGGCTGGATCCAAGGAATTTGGCTCGCAGCAGCTACCCAAAACAAAGGCGCCGGTCCATTCGACATCCGCCGAACTCGCGGGGATCAGAATTAATACCAGTGCGATTACTGCTAAAAGGACGCGTTTCCTTTGAAGCATTTTCTGGCTCCTTAACCATTCTGTAAATCAAAGTAAATCCGAGAGAGCCTCGAATAAGCACAGCTTGGCATTGATGCCCCGATTCCGTGGCGCACAATGCCATTTTTCACTGCTGCGGCGAGCAGGCTTGCGTGATGAACTGGACTCTCCACGAATTGTTGGGGGGAATATATCGCGCTGGTAGGCGATTGTCAACAATACTGAGGAGTTGGAATCTTGCATCAATTGCGCAGTCTGGGCATCGGAGAGAGAGCAATCTGCGGCAAGAAATTCACTACGTTAAAGAAAACGCCCCTGACAACTTCCCTTGACAGGGGCGAAACGCATTGTCGAAACTGGATTGTTTTGGCAACTTGCTCGGAAATGCGCGGACCTCACCAGCCGCGTTTGCCCAGGATCACTTCTTCGGGCGTCACGTTGATCCCGACCATGGCCTCGCCGAGATTGCGGCTGACATCGGCCAGAATCTCAGCGTCTTCGAAATGGGTGACGGCTTTGACGATCGCCCGGGCGCGTTTTTCTGGATTGCCGCTCTTGAAGATGCCGCTTCCCACGAAGACGCCATCGACGCCCAGTTGCATCATCAGCGCGGCATCGGCGGGCGTTGCGACGCCGCCAGCGGCGAAATTGACGACCGGCAGCCGTCCCAGCTCAGCAGTCTCCTTGACCAGGTGGAAGGGCGCGCGGATGTCCTTGGCATAGCTGTACATTTCGTCTTCGTCCATACAACTGAGGCGGCGGATCTCGCCATTGACCGAACGCGCGTGGCGCACCGCTTCGACGACGTCGCCAGTGCCCGCCTCGCCTTTGGTGCGCATCATGGCGGCGCCTTCGTTTATCCGGCGCAATGCTTCGCCCAGGTTCCGGCAGCCACAAACGAAGGGGATGGTGAATTGCCATTTGTTGATGTGGTGCTCTTCGTCGGCCGGGGTTAGCACTTCGCTCTCGTCGATGTAATCCACGCCAAGCGCTTCCAGGATCTGCGCTTCGACGAAGTGTCCAATGCGGGCTTTCGCCATGACCGGGATGCTGACGGCATTGATGATGCCTTCGATCATATCGGGGTCGCTCATGCGCGCGACGCCGCCTTGGCTGCGGATATCGGCGGGCACGCGCTCCAAAGCCATTACTGCGCAGGCGCCGGCATCTTCGGCGATCCTGGCTTGTTCCGGGGTTACGACGTCCATAATGACGCCGCCCTTGAGCATCTGCGCCAAGCCGCGCTTGACCTTGTCCGTGCCCCTCTCGCTGCCGTTCTGCTGGTATCCGTTTGTTGCCATGTTGCCGCCTCACTTTACTGAATCGATTCCTGCCATATCCTACGTGATACGACGCCAGAATCCTATGTCCATTGCAGTCCATTCAGACCATTGGACAACTGACACAGGAGCGTTGACGATAGCGCAGATGCAAGTCTACACTAGCTCATGTTCTTCGCTCGACCAATTGCGACGGTGTGAATCGGATGCCGGACGACTCAATCAGGATCGACACAATCAAGCCAGTATACGCCAAAGCGCTGGAACAACTCCAACGCGATTGCTTTCCCACGCTCGCGGCCAACGAATTGATGTCCGAAGCGCATTTTCTCAACCACTGCCGCCTCTTTCCCGAAGGCAACTTTGTGGCGCTGGCCGGCGACCGCGTGGTGGGCTTGGGTTCGGGATTCCTGATTGATTTCGACTTCGACCATGCTCAGCACAGTTTCCAGGAGATTATCGCTGGCGGCAGCTACAGCCATCATGATCCCCTGGGCGATTGGTATTACGGCGGCGACATCAGCGTTCATCCGGATTTTCGGGGACGCGGCATTGGCTCCAGCTTATATGCGGCGCGCAAAGACATCGTACAGCAACTTAACCGCAAGGGCATCGTCGCCGGCGGCTTAATTCCCGGTTTCGCCGAATACAAGGATCGTATCACTGTACAGCAATATGTTGATCGCGTGGTAGTGGGCGAATTGCGCGATAACACGCTATCGTTCCAGTTGAGCCGAGGCTTCGCCGTGCGCGGATTGCTGGAAGATTACATTGAAGACACGGCTTCGGACAATTGGGCGACGCTTATCGTCTGGGAAAATCCAGATTTCAAGCGTGACTGAGCTGCGACCGGGCAGGTTCCTGATTGAGCAGCCTAACCAGTCGCTTGGCTTAGCGCCGGCTCAATCCAGTATTCGGCGCCTTGTCCCGCGGCCGTCCAGCCGTCAACCTGATTGTACTGGATGGGAAACCAGCGCCTTCCTTCGGCGTCACATTCCGGATAACCGGTGATGAGGAAATTTGTCCCGGCGGGCATCCTGCCCAGGATAGTCGTGCCCTGGGTACCTGCGCTGTCGCGGATATTGTTCGCTTCTCCCGCCGAGACCGCAGCGATCATACCCTTGCCCAGACGAATTGGCGGGCTGTTGGCGCAGTCGATGTGGTAGAGCAGCCAGTAGTCGCCGTCGAGGCCTTCGACCGTCCAGCCGGAAAAGCCCGCGCCTTGGACCGAATACCAGTAGTATCCGCCGGCGCAGACTGGACCCTGCATGACAGTGACGACCTCGCCGGCTTGTATCCTGCCGACTACCTCGGCATTGAGGCTGGCTGCCATGCGGACTCTGTTTGCCAAACCTGGGCTGACGACCGCTTGCTGGCCCGGGCTCAGTTGCGGCGCCAGCGCGCAGATGCCGGGGTTGGGTTCCGATGCCGGCGCGGCCTGGATCGCTGCTACGACTCCGGTGGTGACCCACTCCATCGGCGCCCACACCAGGCTAACAGGTCCTGGTATCGGGAAGGCATTGTAGGCGACCGCATCGCTGGCCAAGGCTCTGGCCTCCGTCAACATACCCAGGCGCCAGGTGCTCACGCGTTCTCCAGTGTGCCAAGCCATCTGCGATCCGTCGCTTGAAAGCGCCGGTTGCCGATAGACGTCGACGTCCCGGCTGATGTAGCCGGTATCGTAGAGTTGGCCCCCGGTCACTGCTCGCCAGTGGATTTCCCAGCTGCCGCGATCATTCGAAACAGCCGTTGGAATCAGTTCCAGTGCGCCTGTGAGGAACCGATTTTTCAGACGGGGCGCGTCGGTCAGGCGAGAACGCGATCCATCCAGGGGATTCAGCGCTTCCCAATGATCCTGCACCCTTAGCAATATAAGGTCTTGTCCCAGATGATCGGCCCACATGAAATCGCTCACCAGGTTGGATTTGTCGGGCGCCAGTTCCAGGTTGAACTGCCTTCGCGTACCGTCAGTCGGATTGAATACCTCCAGGAGCAAGAACGGGCTTTGATTCCTGTACAGGAAGGCGTAGAGCATGCGCGCGATGCCTCCCGCGCCCCAGCGCAGGCCCGGGACAGTGATGTTGCTTTCTTGGTAACCGAGATTGACATCGCCGGCCAGGCTGGCGGTCGCGCCGGTGTCGAGGCTGTAGACTTGCAGGGAGGCTCCCTCCAGGGATTGGATCAGGGGATCGATTTGCAGCCAAGCCAGTTTGCGGCTGTCGGGCGACCAGGCTGGTATCGAACGCAGATAGCCGGCGCTGCTGGCGCCACGCTGGTCGGCAACTTTCCTGAGGTGCTGACCAGCAATATCCAGGATCCAAATATCTGCGGGCGGCGTGCCGGCTGTCTGGCTGGCGAAGCCCGCGTTGAAATCCGCGACAAATGCAGGCGCTGCTTCCAGGAATGCGATCGAGCGCCCATCGGGCGCAAGTACCGGACCGCCGTTGTAGCCTGATTGGGTGAGCGGCATAGCCGTACTCCCGTTCAGACTATATTTCCAGAGATCGCCATTCTGGTAGGCGTAGATGTCGGGATTGGATGATTGTGTGCTGGCGATGTGGCTGCCCGCGGCGACAAGCGCCAACAGGAAGAGCAATAGCATCTTCTTCATGGCACAGTTCCCCCCAAATGCTTCACAACTTCATCTTATCACGGGATTCGCGCTTCGTTCAATCAAGAGGCAACGCGGAGCGCAGAGTAAGTAAAACAGGGATTCACCACAGAGGCGCAGAAGTAGAACCGAGTAAGTCATGCAAAAAATGAGGAGCCTGTAGGGGCGGCTCGCTGAGCCGCCCGTCGTCATATTTTCTTGCCCGATGATGTCGCTCATGCTTTGATTTTCGGGCGTTTCAGCGAAACGCCCCTACAGTTTTCGATTATTTTGTGGCTGTTTATACTTCATCAACTTTTTCGCATAATTTACTTGCATTTACTGAGGGCGCAGAGAGGCCTTGCTGCTCAGGAAGCGATTGCGGAGGCTGTTGGGATGGGTATCAACAAGTTCAGGCGCCAAGTCAAAGAACTGGTCATCGAAAGCGCCCTGGTTGTGGAAGCGGGTCCGCATAATCGTAAAATCTATCGCAAGCTCTCCCAATTCAGTTAGATAGATAAATCCTCCCTAGGGATAGAATTTATCTATCTAACTGAACCCACACTCCGTTGGACAACTTTTGTTGTCTTGTCCAACGGGAGTGTTCTTGGGCGCGGACGACAGGGATCCACCACAGAGGCGCAGAGAGCACAGAGGGTTTTTTTGCTCGACATGTCGCCCCATCATTTTCAAACATAAAGGACACCCGTAGGGGCGGGCAATCTGCCCGCCCGTAACCGCGCCATCGCATCGACGGGTGACATATCATGTCGCTCGTCATGTCACCGGCATGCAAGAAGGCTGGTCATTCAAACAGAGCGCGCGGGAGGCCGAACTGCTTCTGGCGGTTCTGGATTTCCTCTTGCGACGCTGGCTCCAGGAATAGACGGGTGGCTTCCTTGATGTTCTTCAGCGCTTTTCCCAATTCAGTTAGTTAGATAGATAAATCCAATCCCTAGGGAGGATTTATCTATCTAACTGAACTCACATTCCGGGAGTGTTCATAGGCGCGGGCGACAGGGATTCATCACAGTGGCGCAGAGAGATTTTATGGGAGGGAGGCATTGGATGGCGCGTTGGCGGGGATTGTAGCGGGCGCTAACACAATAAGCTGCCCTCAAGCGTATTCAAGGGGATGGCGTCTGTTTGCCGTTGCCTGGCCGCTGATCTGCTGATCGACGCCAGATGAGCCAAGCCGCCAGCAGCGATCCATAGCAATTGGCGAGCAGATCGGTCCAGGAGGGATAACGATCCGGGGACAGCGTTTGCAGGTACTCGGTGCTCGCGCCCAGGCATAGCGCGATAATACAGGCGAAGACAATACTTGCGCGGATTGGCATTGAAGCGGACAAAGCCCATTGCCATAACGCGCACGTCAGCGCGAACGCCAGCAAATGCAAGCAGGTGAAAAACAGTTCGCGCAGGAAAGTTTGCGGTCCTGTGGGGAAGCCCAGATTGATGATGGGATCGGCTTCCGGCTGTATCAGCAAGATGGTGATCCAGATGGACCAGACAATTGCCGACGTCCAGCGCAACAGGCGGTGATGAAACCAGGATGGGATTTGTTTCAATGCAAGGACCCTAATTCTTAGCGTCGACCTTGAGTCAGGTTAGCAGAGTGAGCAAAGGCAGGTCAAGCGAGATGATTCGCCCCCTTTGACGGTGGAAAGCGCGTCAGTTTATGTTGTCCTCGAGCAGATACTCCACCATGCTTTGCAGGTCCATCTCTGCCGCGAAGGTTCGGGCATCGAGGATTATCCGCGGACAGATTCGGCTTTCGATGTCCGCCAAAAGCGCTTCCGCCGCTTCCCGCAGATCGAGAGCTAGATTATCTTGCAGCAAAATGAAAGCCAGATTTTCGGCCGCAGCCTCAGCGAGACCGTTCGCCCAATATGTTTGCGCCAGCCCGTAAAAGGCGCGCAAAAGTGCGGACTGATTCCCGCTAACGTAAGCGTCACGCATCCGGTAAAGGAGAATCATTTCGGCGTTGACAATCATCTCGTTCATCATGGCGAGTCCGCGCTTTGCCTTATGCGCTGGGCTGGCGCCACCACCAGCCGGCGGTGCGCCGCTGGCCGTATTTGAGCTTGTTGTCGAGCCAGAGCGCCAGACGACGCCAGCGATTGCTGAGCATCCAGCGCAGCACACGGTTAAATGCCTTGCTGAAATCCTTGTTATAAGGGCAGACACGGATGCAAATCGAACAATCCGTGCCTTGATTGGCCCAAAACTTGAAGCATTTCTTGGCGTCGATCGTCCACTTTCTGACGCCCTTTATATGTGACATGTTGTCGTTAATGAAGGCAGGTTCGTCGAATGGGATGGCTTTGACCGGGCAGGCGACGCTGCAGCGGCGACAGGTATTGCAGGTTTCGGTCACGCCGAAGTCGATCGGTTGGTCGGCATTCAGCGGCAGATCCGTGAAAACCTTGGCTATTCGCACCCTTGGGCCAAATTCCGGCGTGATGAGCAGACCATGCCGTCCGTATTGTCCCAGTCCCGCCTGAACCGCCAGCGGGATGGACAGCGCCGTGTCGTTGAGACTGGCGACAGCCCGGTAGCCAAGATTGCGAATGTATTGCGTGATCGACAGCACGGCGATGATATCGCGGCTGTATCCCTGTCCGGTGGCGGCGCCGCTCAAGGCGGACGGCACGGTCTGGATGGTCTGGTGGTGCATTTCGTTGACGATCACCACCACGCTTGACAGGTCTTCCGGCAAGTCCATAGGTTTGTCGGTCAGTTTCTGGCGGCTGTAATTGTGCGTGTAGACCCAGCGTTCATCGTAGTCGCAGACGCCGATGGCATCCGCGCCCAGGAACTTGCCAGCCCGCTTGAGTTCGGCCGTGTTTTCCTCGGCGCTGCCCTCGATTTTTCGCGTGGCGCCCTCGCGAAACATGGTGTAGGTATCGAGGAAGCCCTCTTTGCGGTCCGCGGACATTTCCAACAGGTCCGCTGTGAAATCCGCGATATACCAGGCAGCGTTGCGCAGGGCGTAGTCGCGATGTTGAAAACCCTCTACCTTGCGGAATTCCGCCAAGTCGGTGAAATAAGATTCGAAGAACTTCCGCGAGCGTTCCGAGCGAACGGCGTCGTCCCAGACTGCTCGGTTGAACATATCGTATTTCTGATTGAAGCGCTCAAACTCGTCGGATACCTCGAAGCCGGTCTTGGCATCCACCGGCTTCTGGCAGACGCAGCTTTCGCAAGAGCAATCACGAGATTTAACGCGGGCTGGTTCAATCATCACCGGATCACCGAAGGGCAGACATCATTGCTATGATATTAACATCAAGTGAGATGTCTTGCTATCTACGGGATTGCGCGGGCAGGGCAATCGCTTTAATTTTTTTTCACCACTAAGACACGAAGAACACAAAGTTTAAGTTTTATTACAAGGCAAAACTCCTCTGAATCCGCGTAACTAAAGGGGATAGTGACTTGTCGCTGAAGACCATTTGTAGAAAAAGGCGCGCAATTTTCATTTTGAATGACTTTTCTCAGTGCGCTCTGCGCCCTGTGGTTATATTTTGGTTTGAATTGCTGATATATTGATGGACTATGATTTTGAAGCGATTGCCCTAGTTGCGAGGGTCAAGAGTCAAAGCCAAACTCAATGGTCAAGCACGGTGGCGCTGGACGGGCGCCAACTGATTTTCACGGTCTGTCCGATTTCCAGCGAAGCCTTATCTTGCCCGTCTACGTTCTGCATGCGCGCGACCAGTTCGGTATCCTCGGCGATTCGCAGGGTGTAGCGGGTATCCGTGCCGATGTACTGGCTGTCAAGCAGAATCGCATCCAGAGTCGTCATGTCGTCCCGTTGTAAATCGCCTGAGGCTGATATGCCAATTCGTTCGGGCCGAAGAGCCAAGGTCACCGCGCCGCTCGCGGCTTCCAGGGCATCGGATAAGACCGCGGAAATGACATCGCCGGTGGGCAGTTGAACCGTGCCGCGACCCCCGGAATCGCGGCTGAGAAGGGTGGCTGGAATGAAATTCGTCTCGCCGATGAAATCTGCCACGAAGCGCGTGCCCGGGCGTTCGTAAATCTCCGCGGGCTTGCCCACTTGCAGCATCTTGCCCTCGTTCATGACAGCGATGCGATCGGCCATGGTGATGGCTTCTTCCTGGTCGTGGGTCACATAAATGAAGGTAATGCCGACATCTCGTTGTAGCGCCTTGAGTTCATACTGCATATTCTTGCGCAGTTTCAGGTCAAGCGCGCCGAGCGGTTCATCCAGCAGCAGGACGGCCGGTTGCTTGACCAATGCGCGAGCCAGCGCCACCCGCTGCTGCTGACCGCCCGATAGCTGATGCGGCTTGCGCTTGCTGACGCCTGGCAAATGGACCATCTCCAGCGCTTCCTCGGCGCGCTTCCGCGCCTCCTTGTTGTTCAGTCCTTCCATTTGCAAGCCAAACATGATGTTCTGTTCGACGGTCAGATGGGGGAAGAGCGCGTAGTCCTGAAAAACGGTGTTCACCGGACGATGGTAAGCGGGGATGCCTTCCATGGCGCGGCCACGGATCAGGATATGCCCAGCCGTCGGCTGCTCGAATCCGGCTATCAAGCGCAGGGTGGTGGTTTTGCCGCAACCGCTGGGACCCAGCAGCGCGAAAAACTCGCCGTCCACGATCCGCACGCTAACATGGTCGACCGCGCGCACGACCGCTCCGCCGGACTCAAACTCTTTGACGATGTCAGTCAATTCGACGTCGTATTGCGACATGTTGCGGTCCTGTGGAGAGGAGCAGGCAGGAGAACCCGCATTGGATCCCCCTGCGCTGCGCGTTGCGACGCTTATTGCCCCAGGAAGATCAGCAGTTCGTCCCAAGCGTTGTTGTAGAGTTCTTCCGCTTCGGCGCCCACATCAATGATGGCAAAGAGATTCTCCAACTGATCTTCCGGCGGGAAGACGCTGGGATCGTTCAAAATCTCTTCGTCGATTAAGCCGCTGTCGATGGATGCCTGGTTGGGCGAGGCGTAGGCGATGTAGTTGGTCAAGTCGGCGCCGACCTTGGCATCGAGTATGTAGTCGATGAAGACCATGGCCAGTTCGGGATTGGGCGCGTCAACGGGGATGGCCATATTGTCGAACCAGACGTTGCCGGCCTCCTGTGGAATGGCATAGGCGTAGTCGTCGCATTCGCAGACCCACATAATCTGCGAAATATCGCCGCTGTATTCAACTGCGACATCGACTTCGCCGCGCTCCAGCAAGACCTGTCCGTCATCGCCGGCGACAGTGACAACATTGCCGCCCTTCTCGATCAGATAATCGCGCGCTTCGTTGATCTCGTCCGGGTCAGTGGAATTGGGATCGTAACCGAGAATGGTCAGCGCGATGCCAAACATGGCTTGGCGGTCGTCGATCCAGGCGACGCTGCCATCGTGATTCCAGACTTGCTCCCAAGAACTGATGCCATCCGGGAAAGCCTCTGTGCGATAGCCGATGCCCAGCGTTCCCCATTGGTAGGGAAGGGAGTAGCTGTTGTCGGGGTCAAAGGCGGGATTCAGGAAGCTGGGGATGACGTTGGCGACGTTGGGAATCACGTCCAGATCCAGCGGGATGAGCAAGCCCTCCTCCGCCATCCGCTGGACGGTGCCGCCGCTGGGCACGATCAGGTCGTAACCGGGATTGCCCTGGCGGATGCGGGCGAGCATGTCTTCATTGCTCTCGTAGATGTCGTAATTCACGGTGACGCCGCAAGCGTCTTCGAAGTTGGGGACGGTATCTTCAGCGATATATGTCGACCAATTGAAAATGCTAAGCGTCTGCCCTTCGAAGCCTTCGGGGCAGGTCCAGGCTTCGTATTCATGGCTGTCGGCGGTGACCAGCGGCAGCGCAAGCAGCAGTACAACGAGCAAAAGTCCAGTTTTCTTCATGAGTCTCTCCTCCGAATCTTCCAAGCGATAAAGTTTATGTTCGGGGCGCGGCGCGCCCCGGCACTGCCAGTGAAATACCGATACGGCATCAGGCGGCGAACAATGATCAGGCGCGGGTCACAGCCCGCCCCTGTATTGTAAGCGATATGCCGATAAAGAACGTACTCAAGACCATCATGATTGTCGATATCGCGTTGACTTCCGGCGTCACCGTCAGCTTGAGCAGACCGTAAACGAAAACCGGCAGTGTTGTCGTGCCAACGCCAGAGGTGAAAAAAGTGATGACAAAGTCATCGAGCGAAAGCGTGAAAGCCAGCAGCGCGCCCGAGATGACCCCGGGCAAGATCAAGGGGAAGGTTACTCTCCAGAATGTCTGCCAGGGATTGGCGCCCAGATCGTTGGCTGCTTCCTCCAGCTGTGGGTTCATATCGGCCAGGCGCGCCCGCACCACGATCGCGACGTAGGATATGTTGAAGGTCACATGAGCGGCGATAATGGTATGGAAGCCCGGGAAGATGCGCTCGCCGCTGATCAACGCGAACCAGTCGAATACGACCTTGAAAAAAATTGCCAAAGAGATGGCTTGCGTGATTTCTGGGATGACGACCGGGAAAAAGAGCAAGGCGTCCAGAAGCTTTTTCCCCTTATACTTGCCGCGCGCCATGCTCAAGGCGATCATCGTTCCCAGCACGGTTGATATGGCAGTGGCGACCGTGCCGACGAAGAGACTGTTGCGAAAGGCGTTTAGCATGAGCTCGGTGGAAAAGGCCGATTCCGCGCCCATCATGTTGTTCAGGATATTGCCGTACCATTTCAAGGTGAAGCCGGTGAAGGAAGCCACGGACCGGCTCTGGTTGAAGGAGAAGAGCACGAGAACCAGGATAGGCGCCCACAAGAAGAAATATGCAAACACCGGGTTTAGCCACAGCCCGACTATGCCAAGGCGACGCACCATTCGATTCCGGCTCATGGCATGTTCATTGATCAGTTGCTGATTTGCGGTCAACACGGCTATGAACCTCGATCCCGACGATTGGCGAGCAGGTAGACAACCAGCGATAGCATCACCACCGCCATCATGACGATTGACAGAGCCGACCCCAATGGCATATTGCCGGAGCCGCCGAACTGATTATTGATCAAGTTGCCGATCATGAGGCCTTTGGCGCCGCCCAGCAGGTCGGGCGTGACAAAGGCGCCGACCGACGGAATGAAGACCAGCGCGCAGCCAGCCAGCACGCCCGGCAAGGTCAGGGGCAAGACAACTCGAACGAAGGCGCGCAAGTCATTTGCGCCGAGGTCCTGCGCGGCATCGACATAGCGAAAGTTGAAGCGCTCGACGGAGGCGTATATGGGCAGCACCATGAAGGGCAAGAAGCCGTATACCAGTCCCACCAGTACGGCAAACTGCGTATTGAGCATTTGAATCGGATCGTTTATTAATCCCAGGCTCGTCAAGAAACCGTTAATCGTGCCTTCATCGCCGAGCAGAATGCGCCAGGCGTAGGTCCGGATCAAGAAATTCGTCCAAAAAGGCAAGATGACGAGAAATAGCGTGACTTGCTGAAAGAGACGGCTGCGACGCGTGCTGATGAAAAAAGCCAGTGGATAGCCTATCACAAGGCAAACAAGGGTGGTTAAAGCTGCCAAACCGATCGATCGCCAAAGGATGATGGAGAAAATGCCGAAACTGCGCTGATAATGCTCAATAGTGAAGGGCATGATGGCAACGCCGCCACGCCCACGAGACATAAAGCTGACAATCAGCACGATGACAAGCGGCAGGACAAAAAGAATCAGCAGCCAAAGTACAGTCGGCAGCGCCAGGTACAAGCCACTCTCGCGATATCGCCGCCAGCGTCCGATCATGTCCTCTTCGCTATCTGTCCGTTTGGCGTCTATATTGATATACTACCCGTTGCCAGCGCAAGTGTCGAAATCCAGGCTAGTGTATCTTTTTCGGTTGAGATTCAAATGAACTGGATCCAGTTGCGCCACAGGTCGCGTAGACACAGACCGTCAAGACACGAAGGACATAAGGACAAGGCCTGTTTGGGCATGATTCTCGGCGCCGTAGGTCGGTGTTTACGCGATCCTCGGTGTTCTCGGTGCTAAAGTTCCTTGATTTCAAGCGACTTTGATTCATTGCCAAATCCCGCCAATGGGTTAGCGTATTGAACGAAATGGACAGGCTATGGGGGGCGAACATGAGTGACAAACCCGACAAGCAAGAGATTGAAGACGCCATAGACAAAATAGACAAGGCGATTGCTGGCGATCAGAGCGAAGCGAACATGGCTGCCGTGAACCAGGCAATTGATTACAGCTGGCCCGAGATACAGAAGCATCTGATTGAGCAATCGGACAAGGATGAAAATGTCCAGGTAGACGAAGATGGCAACAAATATCACATTGATGAGGCGGGGCGCAAAGTCACTCACCTTAGTTTCGACTCCTGGTGGCTCAAGGACTTCAAGCGCGAAGACGTGCTCATGACGCTTCCCCGCATCGCCATCATGAACACCAAGCCCTGGCATACCGGAAGCGTCCGCGAATCCTTGTATGCCGCATACGGGGTGGGACGATATAGTCAATGCGACGATTGCTTCGGCGAGGACGATATCCTGGCGCATATCGCACACTTCCCGGAGGGCCAATTCGCCGCGCAGCTAACGGCTGGCGTTCATGCTGGGAACTGCGCCGGCATGGCGGTCACCATGCGGACGTCCCGCCCGCCCACAGCGCCAGCTCTGCCCTGGCTGCAAGCTATCGGCGATATGCGGCTGGGCGCGCATGAGTCGGATGGCGACTGGCTCTATGGGGTGGAGATGGCGGTGCACCCGATGTACCGCCGCTACGGCATCGCGACAGGTTTCTACCAACTCCGCTTTGGCTTGGTCAAGGAACTGAATTTGCGCGGATGCTACGCCGTGGGCATGTTGATGGGTTACCGGGAACACGCCCGCAAAATGGGTGTGGTCGAGTATGGGCGAAAGGTCATGGCCGGCGAATTACAGGACCCGACGGTTACGCTGCAACTCAAGCGCGGCTTCCGCGCCGAAGGCGTCGTCGCCGATTATTGCGACGAGCCGGCGGCGGGCGATGCCGGCGTACTGATTGTTTGGGAGAATCCCGACTATCGGGCTGGAGCCGCAGTCAAATGAGAGCAATTGTCATCGGCGCCGGGATCGCAGGATTGTCAGCCGCGTATCATCTTAAAAACGCGGGAATCGAAGTCGTCGTATTGGAAAGCCGCGATCGCATCGGCGGCCGGGTTTGGACCAGCCGCGACTTCGCAGATATCCCGGTGGAATTCGGCGCCGAGTTGATACACGGGCGATCAGCGGAGGTGAATACCTGGGAATGGGTGCGCAAGCTGGGTCTCTCCACTTGGCATTGGAACAAGACCGCGGATTCGATGATCCGCACGGAAGACGACGCCTGGATGACGATGGGGCAGGCGCGGCGAGCCTCCCCGGAACTGGACGCGACGCGCACATGGGACCTTGGTGACGCGCCCGAGCCGGATAACGATGAAGATCTGGCGACGTATCTGAAACGGATCGGTTTTTCGGATCAGCAATTGCGCTACGTACAGCGGTCCTTTGCCAACGCTGAAGGTGACAGCATGCGCTATCTCAACGCCAAAGCGCATGCGCATCTCTTCAAAGACAGCGACGGCGAAGACGACTACAGCGACTACCGCATATTGGATGGCTACGATTCATATTACGAGAAACTGGCCGAAGGCTTGGACATCCGCCTGAACAAGGTTGTAGGCAGGATCAACTGGTCGGAAGCGATCTCTGTCACCACCCTTGAGGACGAGACCGTCGAGGGTGATGTCGCGGTTCTAACCTTGCCAGTGGGCGTATTAAAAGCGGGCGCGGTCCTGTTCGATCCCGCTCTGCCCCGATTGAAACGGGAAGCTCTGGATGGTTTGCAGATGGGTCCTGTCATGAAGATGGTCTACCAATTTGATCAACCGATCCTCGATCGCTCGATAGGCGCCATCTATGCCAGGGACAATCCGCCAATGTGGTGGTCGCCATCGCTGGGACGAGAAAAAGGCGATGTCGTTTGGACCGCATTTTTCACCGGCGATTATGCCCGCGAAATGCTGGCTTTGGGCGAGGAGGCGGCGCTGCAAAAGGGGCTGGATACCTTGCGCCGAGAGACGAGCCAACCGGATCTGGAATATGTCAAAGCGCGCTGGATCAATTGGCCCGAAGACGAATTTGCCCGGGGCGGGTACAGCGTCTGCTTGCCCGGTCATTACGCCGCTCGCGAAAAGCTGGCAATGCCCACGCCGCCACTATATTGGGCCGGGGAAGCGAGCGCGCCGCATCACCTGACGGCGATGGTGCACGGCGCCTATTTTACTGGCCAGCGCGCCGCTGGCGAGATCATTGCCGGCCAATAAGGGGGATGATATGAAAGACGTTCATATCGCGCTCGTCCAAGGTCACTGGACCGGCGAGCAAGGGTCGACCAGAGCGCTGTATCGAGACTTGGCAGCGGAGGCTGCGGCGACTGGCGCGGATTTGATTTGCTTGCCGGAGTTTTCGATCCTGCCCTATTTCCCGGGCCTGCGCGATAGCGCGGGCTTTCGTTGGGCGGAGCCGCTGGAGGGCGGTGCCTCCGAGCGGTTCTTCGGCGAACTTGCGCGCGAGCATCGCGTCACAATCATCGGCAGTTTGTTTGAGCGAGACGAAGCCGGGCGCTTCTGGGATACTGCTACGGTTCACAGGCCCGATGGAAAACTGGCGCATTATACCCGTAAGATGCACATACCCTCCGGCGAGGGATATCACGAAACGGACTACTTCGGAGGCGCGGACAAATTCCCGGTGCACGAACTGGGAACGGTCAAGCTGGCGGCGCCTACTTGCTACGACCAGTGGTTCCCTGAATTGGCGCGGATCTACGCGCTGGAAGGGGCTGAACTGATCACCTATCCAACAGCCATCGGATCGGAACCAACCGCGAGCGACTTCGATTCTGCCGCCGCCTGGCAAACTGTCATGCGCGGTCATGCCGTTGCCAACGGCGTTTTTGTCGCCGCCTGCAATCGCGTCGGGCGCGAGAATGCCGTGACCTTTTACGGAAGCAGTTTTGTCTGCGATCCGCTGGGGAACGTATTGGCGCAAGCCAGCCGCGACGGCGACGAAGTGATCCATGCACTATTGAAAGCGGATCTGCGAGAGCAATACCTGGAGCTCTTTCCTTTGCTGCATCAACGTCGTCCAGAGCATTACGGTCGTCTGTTGACAGGTTATGATCCGGCGCCGCCGGAGCGCTGACAGGATACGCTCGCTTAGAATCGGAGCAGGACAACATGTCGAGAATTGACTTTTTCATCGTCGACGTCTTCACCATCGGAAGAAAATACACGGGCAACCAGTTAGCGGTCTACTTGGGCGATCCGCCGACGGTCTTGATGCAGCAGTTGGCAAAGGAAATCAATTTTTCAGAAACCACTTTCGTCACATCAAACAGGCTCGAAAACGGCGGATACAATGTGAGAATATTCATGCCGGAGGTCGAAGTGCCCTTTGCCGGGCACCCGGTCCTTGGCACCGCATTCGTCATCCGGCGGGAACTTATCGGGGCGGACGTGAAGCGCGTGAACCTCAATCTGGCTGCGGGACAGATCCCGGTTGCATTCGCTGAGGACGGCGTCATCTGGATGCGACAGAATCAACCGACCTTCGGTCAGCGTTTTGAACGCGCCGATTTGGCTCGGATTCTCAACGTTGAAGAAGAGGATATCGACGACCGTTTTCCAATTCAGGAGGTGTCAACCGGCTTGCCCTTTGTGCTGGTGCCGATGGCCTCCCTGGATGCGGTCAAGCGTTCACGAGTGAATCTCGACCGTTTGCGCGCCTTGCTGGGCCCGCACGATGCCATAGCGCCGGCCATTTTCTGCGCCGAGGCGCTCGCTAGCGAGAATGACATCCATGTACGCGTGCTGGACGATGTGTACGGCGCGCCGGAGGATCCGGCCACAGGCAGCGCCGGCGGCTGTATCGCGGCCTACAGCGTCCAATATGGATACACAGGCGGCGACCAGGTCAAACTGCGCGCCGAACAAGGCTACCAGATCGGGCGCCCATCGCTGCTTTATCTGGAGGCGAAAAAGAGCGCTGCGGGTATCGACATCCGTGTAGGCGGGCGGGTGGAATTGGTCGCGCAGGGGCAGCTCGCCGCTGACGATTGATATTTCAGTTGTCCGACAGGGCAAATCTGAATCCGGGCATCGCCGCTTGCCGCGCCGGGAGTTCTTGCTGTAGACTTTTGCGATGATTGCGAATAACTGAGAGGACTGGAAATAATGGAGTACCGTGTACTCGGGCGAACAGGCGTCAAAGTTTCGTCGCTGTGTTTTGGCACAATGTCATTTGGGGATATCGCCGATGAAGCCGAATCGGCGCGCATGTTCAAGCGCTGCCGCGAAGTCGGCATCAATTTCTTTGACTGCGCCAATGTCTATGCCGGCGGCCGTTCGGAGGAAATCCTGGGCGATTTGATCGCCGATTGCCGGGACGAGATCGTTCTGACGACCAAGGTCGTTTCCGGAACTGGACCGGACATTAACCAGGGCGGGGCTTCCCGCCGGCATATCCAGATCGCCGTGGAAGACAGTTTGCGGCGGCTGAAGACCGACCGGATTGATGTCTATTTCCTGCATCACTACGACGCCGAAACGCCGGTTGAGGAAACGCTGCGCGCCTTGGATGATCTGGTGCGGGGGGGAAAGATTCTCTATCCGGCTGTGAGCAACTGGTCGGCTTGGCAGGTGATGAAAGCCCAGGGCATCGCCAAATACGAAGGTCTGGCGCGCATTGAATGTCTCCAGCCGATGTACAACCTGGTCAAGCGACAGGCGGAAGTCGAGATCCTGCCGCTGGCGCGTGAAGAGCAGATAGGCGTCATTCCATACAGTCCTTTGGGCGGCGGGCTTTTGACAGGCAAGTACAGTCCCGACGCCAGGCCCGGTTCCGGACGCTTGATCGAGAACCTGATGTATGTCAAACGCTATGGCTTGGCTGACTACTTTCAGACCGCTGCGGATTTCAGCGCGCATGCGAGGGAACGCGGCGTCCATCCCGCTACTTTGGCGGTAGCCTGGGTGATGGCGAATCCGGCGATTACGGCGCCGATCATTGGCGCGCGAAACATGGGACAACTGGAGGCTTCTCTGGCGGCGCTTGATGTGGACATGACGGACGAGTGGCACGCGCAGATTGCGGCGCTTTCGCCCGCGCCGCCGCCCGCCCATGACCGCTTGGAGGAAGTGGTTTAATGACTGCAGCGCTATTTTGCAACTCTGTGTTAAGATTACTGGGACAGTAGTAGAAACGAGAGACAAAATGGACTTCATTCGCGCATTCAAATACCCCTTCCACAATAGCGCCAAGGTCATAAGCATCGTTTTGGTCTTGACGATTCTATTCACCTTTTGCATCGCGCTCATCGCCAGTTCTCACGACTGGACTTCGTATCTTCAGTTGATCGGCTACAGGGAAGCGCTGGATAGCGTTGCCGAGCTTGACAAGCCGGGGGCGGGCGCGTTCCTGGGTTTGTTTGGTCTGATGGCTGTTATGGTGATTGAAGGCTTTTGGTTGAGCGGCTACAGCGTCGCAGTGATACGCGCGATCATGAAGAACTACGATACCATGCCTGGCATCGAGATTGGCGCGAACCTGCGCAAGGGCTTTTGGCTCTTTCTCTCCGGTCTCTGGTATGGCATTGCGTCGCTGTTTCTGGGTATTGTGCTGTGGCTTCTTGTCGGTACCTTTTCCAGGCTTTCGTTCCTGTTGGGCAGTGTCGCTTCAATTGGGGCGATTCTCTTGGTAATTGTCTATATTTTTGTGGCGGGCTGGGCATATTTTGTCGGCATGGCGCGCTATGCCTGGTCGGGTGACAGATCGGCTCTGTTTGCAATCCTGCATAATATGCGAATCGCGCGGGAGCATCGCGCGCCCTCGATTCGATTGAGCGCATTTATGATCGCGCTCTTTATCATATATGCGATCGCGAGGTGGATTGTTGAAAGCGTCATTGGCGGGTTCTTGGGTCCGGACATAGTCGTGGCGGCTGTGGTCACGTTCATAACCTATTATGCCTTTAACCTGTTCCAGCATTTTTCCACCCAGCATTTGATCGCCCAGTACGCCTTGGAAATTGGTATCGGCGGTCAAAACGAGTTTGACAAAGACAAGGTTGATTACATTCAGTAGAATCCGGTCCTAAAGCGCTGGCGCAAGCGCTCATTTGATAAGCCGCGTCGCTCATGCGACGAGAAGGCTTATTGTTTTCTGTGAGCGCGGCAGATTTTTTCGCCGGTTAGGCGCCGGGCGGCTTTGTTAAGATAACCGAGACTTTTAGTAGAAAAGAGAGCAACAATGGACTTCGTTCGCGCATTCAAGTACCCATTCCACAACAGCGCCAAGGTCATCAGCATTGTCCTGGTTTTGACCATCATATTCACTTTTTTTGTGATATTGGTGGCCAATTCCTTTGATTGGACACCCCATCTGCAGGCTTTCGGTTACGGCTTTGATGCCGAACTTGCCGACGAATCGGTAGAACCGGGCGCAGGCTTATTCGCTGGCTTGTTCGGTCTGCTTGCCTTTGTTATTTTGGGCGGCTTCTGGATAAATGGATACAGCGTAGATGTTGTACGAACGGTGATGCATGGCAACGATACGATGCCGAACGTTGAAGTTGGCGCTAACCTTCGCAAAGGTTTTTGGATTTTCTTGTCCGGTCTCTGGTACGGCATAGCCGCGCTGGTGGTTTTGGGCATTCTGGTTTTGGTCGGCTCTTTACTGTCAAACATAGGAGGACTGATCGGCGTCTTGGCAATGCTGGCGGCGATTATTGCTGGCATTGGCTATGTTTGCTTATCGGGTTGGGCATACCTAATTGGTATTGCGATATATGCCGCCCAAGGGAAGCGAGACGCGCTTTTCTCAATTACCAAGAACATAGAAATCGTTCGGGCAAACATAGGCATTTCGTTCACGCTCTTTATCTACAATGTGATTCTCTATGCCATCTACAGCCTGGTCCGCGGAATCCTCGAACGGCTTTTTGGCGCCGTAGTCGGCGCTGACCTTGTCGTCGCCGCAACTATTGGTTTCATCATTTACTTTGCGGCCAACCTGTTCCTGCATTTCTCGACACAGCACTTGATCGCGCAATACGGTCTGGCGCTTGAACTCTATGAATATGATATGCCGGGCAAGGAAAAGCTCGACTACGAATAGTCTTGGAAACTTTATCGTTGAGGAACTTTGTGGCGCAGTCTTGAGTGGCGCTAGATGTTTCGCCAAAAGATGTCCCGAGGCTAGCTACGCGCGTGCTTGGCTTCGGTTCTGATACGGCTTTCACCGCACGGTGCTTAAGTCGAATGCTTGACTCTTCTGCGGACGCGGGAACGCGCTAGCTCGACTTGCGATCCCCATGTGAATCCAGAATCTGCTTGAGATTTGACAGTTCTCTTTGCAGGACGCGTTTTAACGTCAAATTGAAAAAGATGCCGAACCAGAACATCCAGCGGGTGCGGATGTCAAGCGTTTCCCTGACGTTGGTCTGTTGACCGCGGTGCTCAAAGCTAAGCGTCGAAATGAAGGGGAAACCCCAGTAGGAACCCTTGAGTTCTATCTTCTTGTTGCGCTCGAAGTCGGTCACGTCGCTGTTCACGAATCCCTTGCGGCCGACGATGCGACGCGTCATGGCCACCATTGTCCCGGCGCGGATGGGATTGCCACTTGTGATGCCAACACCCTGCACATTGCGCCAATGGACCTCGTTATTGAAGTCGCCAACATATTGAAAGACCTGAAACACCGGGCGGTTTATCAGGATCTGGTTTTCGAATTTCGGCATGAACACCCTACTTCCGCTTTGGCAACAGTCCCGACCCAGATCCGCGCGCGCAAAAAGTTGCTGCGGGAAAGTCGCTTGTGATCGGTCAAGCCATGACTGCGCCACATTATAACTTGACAAGCGCCGGTCTGCAAAGCGCGACAGCTAGGCGCAGAGCAATCGTACCAGAATCAATATGTGCCGAATGTCATACAAATCTAAAGAAATCGTTGGGCGAAACTCAAAGTCGCTCAGGCAAAAGGGGCGAAAATAATGGGCGATTCACAGAATCGCCCC
>DAOULD010000027.1:0-32756 GCA_034420635.1 Anaerolineae bacterium
CGCCCGTCGATGCGATGGCGCGGTTTCGGGCGACCAGGTTGGTCGCCCCTACGGGATTCGATTATTTTGTAGTTTTCTATATTTCATCAAATTATTCGCACGACTTACTTGCAATTACCTCTGTGGTGATTTTCTATACTTTGTTGGAATAACTTAGAGCAGAAGGATTATTGTTTTCTGTGAGCGCGACATTCCTTTGTCCTTTGCGCCGGTTAGGCGTCGAGCGGCTGTTTCAATCGGCAATAGCGCTAAGATTGTATAGCAAGTTCGGCATTTCGCGTATACCGCTCCCAAACCCCGGGCGCCAGGGCGAGCGCCTCGGCGGCGATCTCCGCTTCGTCCAGGACCAGAATCTCTCGATCGCGCATCAGCAACTTGCCCTCGCAAATTGTACTGGTCACCATCGACGATTCGAAACCGAAAAGCAAATGCCAGGGCAAGTTGCCCGCGTTCAGGGGCGTGAAGGGCTGGTAATCAACGAAGATCAGGTCCGCTTTCGCTCCTGGCGCAATTTGCCCAATCACGCTGCCCGGGAAGAATCGCTCGACCAGGCGAGCGTTGTTTTCCCAAGCCATTTTGGCGATATGAATCCCGTTTGCGGCGCGCGGATCCCTCTGAACCACTTTGTGCAAGAGGTAGGCAGCTTTCCATTCCGCCCACATATTGTTGCTGAATCCATCATTGCCCAAACAGAGCTTGAGGCCATCCGCGAGCAGGCCGTCTATATCAGCCGCCCCCACCCCGTTGTTCATATTGGAGCGCGGCTGATGGCTGACCCATACGCCCCGCTCGCGCAAGATCTCTCGTTCCTCTCGGTCGATATGCACACAGTGGGCGGCGATGGTATTCTCTCGCCAGATACCGTACTCGTCCAGGCGCTGGACAACTCGCTTGCCGCTGCGATCCAGGCTATCTTGCTCGTCCGCTTCGTGCTCGGCAACGTGAATGTGGTAGCCGCTATCGGCGGGCGCCGCTTCCGCGCAAGCGCGCAAACTAGCGTCATTAAGCGTCAAACTGGCGTGCAAGCCAAAGGCGCCGCGCAGCCGCGGATGCTCGGCGGAAATCTTCATGAAGCGCAGGTTCTCGCTGATGCCCGCTTCCATCTTGTCCATGCCGTCGCGGTCGGTGACTTCGTAACAGAGAACGGCGCGCAAGCCCGCTTGATCGACGGCCTCGGCAATCGTGTCGAGGCTGCCGGCGATGTAGTTGGGGCTGGCATGGTGATCGACCAGACTGGTGGTCCCGTGTTTGATGGCATCCAGCAAACAAACCAGGGCGCTGCTGCGGACGCTCTCGCTGTCAAGCGCCTTGTCCAGCGGCCACCACAGGCGTTCCAGGATTTGTGGAAAATCGCGCGGCGGCGCGCCGGGTATGGCCATTCCCCGCGCGTAAGCGCCGTAAAAATGCGTATGCGCGCAAATATTGCCCGGCATCACGTATTGACCTTTCGCGTCCAGGCGCTCAATCCCCGGATGATCGCGCAGCAGGTCTTGATTGCGCCCGACCGCGGCTATCCGGCTGTCTTCGATTAAGATGGCGCCATCCGCGAGTATGCTCGCGTCTTTTCCCAAGGTAATAACCTGCGCATTCGTGATTAGCATCTTCCGAACCTCCACTTCAGAAGCGCGACAGCCAGAGCCAGCCGCGCTCAGTTGCCCAGCGCATAATAGAGCCGATCGACATAAAAGGGCGCGTCGCTGTATAGATCGGGAATCGAATCGGCGCTGATGAATCGATCCCAGGTGGTTCTTATGAAACTGATAGAGCGCTTTGGCTCATTCGCGATCGGCGGGTCCTTTTCGATCAGGCGGCGGAATTGCACCTTGTAATACAGCTCTTCGGAACGCCTTCCTTCTTCCGGCAGCAAATCCCGGCGCCGCGCCAACTCGACCCCGGTGATGCGCGCAAAGGCGGCAATGGCGCCGCCCTCTTCGCCGAAAGCGCCCGCGCTCAGAAAAAGCGCGATGTATTCGGCGGCGATCCCCCGCGGCATTTGCCGCCAAGGGATGCGGTACCAATGCCGTTGGCGAGCAATTTCCAGGTCTTTCACACGTTTGACAACGCCGACCAAGACGCGGTCATCTGCATACATATTTCTTCTCAGCCGCTCAGCGGCAGTACCACGAACTGCCGCGCTCACTTAAAAAACAAGCCTTCTCCATGCCTGAGCAAGGGGGTATGTAAAACAAGAGGTCTAGCGAAGCGCTCCCCCCTGCTCGCGTTGTTGCAGCAATCGTTTGTCAATCTCCCCAACGCGTTCTTGATGGCCGAGCCACCAAGCGGGATCGCGCTGCGCGTCGAGCGCCGCTACTGATTTTCCTTGTTGTTCGACCCAGGTATAGTATTTGAGATTATGCCAGCGTTCGCGCGCCTCTCGGCTGCCCTCTTGCGCCCAGTCCAGCCCGGCGCGGTGAAAGCTGCCGTCGACAATCGCCGTGGCGTCGGCCTCGTCCAGCGGACCCCCCTCATCTCGCAGGGTCGCCATCACTGATCCGTATCGTTCCATGGCGTCGGTGGCCACCGTCACCACGACATCCTGCGAGGACATATCGTAGAATTTGGCTGTTTTGATCGCGCCAATAATATTGCAGATGCCGCTGATCCCCAGGGTCTCGGCCAGGCATTGGACCTGCGCTTCGTCTATGCCAAAACGGCGCGTCAAAGTTTGACGACCCGTTTCTTCCGCCAGCAGACGCAGGCCCTTGAGACAGTCCCGGTCATCAATTGCCATCAGCGCGTCCATATTGAGCACGTTGTGGATCCAGGTGACATGTTTGTCGCCGATGCCCTGGATCTCGTGGGCGCCATAACCGTTGTTATACAAGGTGGGGCACTGTATGGGTTCCAGACCAACAATCTTGTGATCGGGCCAGACCTGCTTGAGCCGATCGCCCGCCGCAATCGTGCCGGCGCTGCCCATAGCCGAAACGTATGCCGAGATCCGGCCTTTGCCGATGCCTTTGCGCTGCAATTCGCCCGCCAACTCGACAATCGTATTGCCGGTCACGTGATAATGGAATCGGTAATTGCCCATCACCTCGAACTGATTGAGAATGCGGATATTGGGATCGCTGGCGCGCAGTCGTTTGACCTCATCATAGATTTCCTTGACGTTGCTTTCGCTGCCCGCCGTGCGTATGATGCGCGCGCCATAAGTCCTGATGCGCTCAAAACGCTCCTGGCTCATTTCCTCCGGCAAGACCACGATGCTGTCGTATTCCATCCGGCAGCCGATGAAGGCGCCGCCAATGCCGTAATTCCCGGTAGAGGGCCAAACCAGCGTATGCAGAGCCGGATCCACCTCGCCCATTAACTGCATCTCGAGCAGCACAGAATAAGCCGCCCCGACCTTGTGGCTGCCCGAAGGGAAGCGGCCGCCGCAGATCAAAACAATCTCGGCGTCCACGCCGGTCAAGGCTTTGGGCAGGACCAAGTGATAGATCTCGTTATTCCGGTCGCGCCAGGTGATGTTGTAGAGATTAAGCGGATTTAAGGGATCCGCATCCAATGCGGCCAGCGCATCCGTCCGCACTGCCGGATTGATCTTCTGCGGATGCAACATCTCTTCAAAGGTCGGCCCGGTTACCATAGGATTCTCCCGCACTGCTTTCCGCTAGTTGTCGTCTGGACCCGCGTCGATCTCCAATTGCTGTTCGAGCATGCGCATTTCATTTTGTACCTCGGTCCGGCGGCGCGCCAATTCTCGATAAGCCTGGAAATCAGCCTCCGACATCGACTCGGTGCCGCCGCCATGTCGCATGATCAGATCGTCTATGCGCTTGTCCAAGGATTCGTAATCCCCGACCAGTTCTCGATAGCGCTGCACCAGCTTGAGCTGCTCCGACTCTGGCGGCCCGCTCATTCCGGTCCTTTCGGGGGCTCGCCGACGCCAGCCGCCTGGTTTGGATTGAGATTTGCGGCTCGATTGACCCGCTGGTTCCGCACCCCCGGCTCGCTGATCCCGGCCGTAGAAGCCACTACGTAGAGGGGCCTGTCGCGCGTTTCGTCATAGGTGCGGGCGACATATTGACCGAGGATGAACAAGAAGAACAACTGGAATGAACTCAGCAACAGGAGCAATACGATGGTGCTCGCTTGCCCGCCAAAAAATTCTTCGCCCATTGTGATACGCAAAACGGAAATCACAATTCCTACCAGAAGCGACAAAATTCCCAGTATGAAACTAATATACAGCATGATCTGCAAGGGGAAAAACGAAAAACTGGTGACGGCGTCAAGCGCGAAGGCGATCATCTTCCGCCAGGGATACTTGGTTTCTCCCCAAACGCGCTTTTCGCGGGCGTAAGGCACGCCTGTCTGTCTGTAGCCGACCCAACTGGTCATGCCTCTGATGAAGCGATGATGTTCGCGCATTTGCCGCAGCACGGCAGCCACCTTGGCATCCATCAGCCGGAAATCTCCCGTATCAACCGGGATACTGATATCTGTGATACGATGGATCATCCGATAAAACAATTTGGCGCTGGTCCTTTTGAGGAAGCTCTCGCCCTTGCGCTCGGTACGCACAGCGTAAACGACATCGTATCCTTCTTTCCATTTGGCGATCAACTGGGGAATGACCGCCGGCGGATCTTGCAGGTCGGCATCAATGAGCACCACTGCCGAGCCGGAGGCATAATCAACGCCGGCGGTTACGGCAATCTGGTGGCCGAAATTGCGAGCGAAGTTGATGACTTTGATACGACGATCGTCCTCCGCCAATTGCTCCATTATTTCCTGCGAGCCGTCGACGCTGCCGTCGTTGACGAGCAGCAATTCCCAAGCCTCGCCGGTGGAATCCAGCGCCGCCTGAACTTCCTCATAGAATCTGCGCAGATTGCCGGCCTCGTTGTAGACCGGCGCCACGATCGAGTAGCGGGGTTTCTCAGCCATGGGCGCTCGCTCGCTTCAGCGCCGAACGCACGGCGTCGACCCTAGGCGGGACTCGTATCCCGCCCGATACCGCTTGACGAGCCCTGGCAACATCTTTGAGACCGTTTCCCGTGATCAGAAGGCACAAGCTCTCTTCTTTGTCAATCAGACCGGAGGCGGCCGCCTGCCTCGCGCCGGCAAAGCTCGCCGCCGCGGCCGGCTCTGCGAAGACGCCGCTCAATTGCGCCAATTGCGGGATAGCGGCAAGGATATCGGCATCGGATACGGTGACAAAGGCGCCGTCGGTATCGCGGACCGCCCGCAGCGCTTTGGCGCGATCGCGCGGCAATTCCGACGCGATGCTATCGGCCAGCGTCGTCGCCGGAGCGCGACTGATGTTCCTCGCGTCCAGTCCCTCCTGCCAGGCGCGAGCCAAGACAGCGCTACCAGCCGCTTGCACGCCGATCAAACGCGGCAGCTTTTCGATCCAGCCGAGGCGAAGCAGGTCGGCAAATCCTTTGTGCAAGCCGCTGATGATGCTGCCGTCGCCGACGCTGACTACCACGACATCAGGCACCTGCCAGCGCAACTGTTCGGCAATTTCAAGCGCGGCCGTCTTTTTGCCCTCGGTGGTGAAGGGATTGACACCCGTGTTGCGCGAATACCAGCCTTCCGCGACGCAATACGCCATGCAGAGATCGAAGGCATCATCATAACTGCCTTCAACGAGCAGCACAGTAGCGCCATAGATCAATAGTTGAGCCACCTTCGCTTCCGGCGCGGTATGCGGCACGAAGATAACAATGTCTATCTCGGGCAGGGCCGCGCCCAAACCCGCCAGCGCCGCGGCCGCGTTGCCTGTGCTGGCGGTGCTGACCGTAGTGATCCCTAGCTCCAAAGCGCGCGCCAGGACCAGCGCGCTGGCGCGATCCTTGAGCGATCCGGTAGGATTGGCGCCGTCATCTTTGATCCAGACGCGATCAAGCCCCAGCGACTGAGCGACGCGCGGCGCCGCGTACAAAGGCGTCCAGCCTACGTCCAGGGCTGGCACCGGGCTTTCCTCCGCGATGGGCAAAAGCGCTTTGTAACGCCAGCAATTGGCTTGACGGTTCGCCGAAAGAGCGTCGCGATCCAGGGACGCGCCCAGAGCCGAATAGTCGTAAAGGATATCAAGCGCGCCCAATTCGCCGTGCTCCGGACAGGTATAGGTCACCTCGTCAACAGCGTAACGGCAGCCCCCGATAACACAGCGAAGCTCTTTTATCTCTGCCATCGCCTCTTCATCAACCTTCAGGCGCAACTTTGGCCGCCGCTTCCGCGAAGGCGCGCTCAGCCGCCCGGCACAATGCGCGTGCCGGTCTCGTGATGCAAGGCGCGCGTCAAATTGGCCGGATTGGTTATGATGGCGCGCGGTCCCCCGTTGTGCACGAAATCGACCGCCGCTTCGATTTTGGGAAACATGCTGCCCCGCGCGAAATGCCCCTCGTCCAAATAGCGATGCGCCTCTTGCAAGGTCATGACATCCAGCGCGTATTCGTCGGGACTGTTGAAATGCAAGCACACTTTTTCCACGCCGGTAGAAATCAACAATAAGTCGGCGCGTAAAGTCTGCGCCAGCAAACTGCTAGCGCGGTCTTTATCGATGACCGCGTCTATGCCGCGCAAGCTGCCCACTTCGTTGCGCACCACCGGCACGCCGCCGCCGCCGCAGACAATCACGATGTACCCGGCGAGCACCATGGCCTGAATCGCGTTGATTTCGTTGACGATCAAGGGCTTTGGCGAGGCCACCACGCGGCGCCAGCCCCGTCCGGCATCTTCGACCATGTGCCAACCCTGTTCTTGCGCAGCCATGGCTTCTTCATATGTCAGGAAGCCGCCAATTGGCTTGTCGGGATTGTCAAAGGCGGGATCATTCGGATCAACGCGCATCTGCGTGATGATGGTGGCAACAGTATGATTCATGCCAACTCGCCGCAGCGAGTTGTCCAGCGCCTGCTGCAGCATATAGCCGATACTTCCCTGGGTATCCGCCACCACCAGATCCAAGGGCACATCGTGGATATCCGCTTCGCGCTTGGCGATTTCGGCTCGGTTAAGAATGTAACCGGCTTGCGGTCCATTGCCGTGGGTGATCACCACCTGCCAGCCGTCGGCGATCATATCGGCGATATGACGACAGGTTTCGCGCACGGCCTCCCACTGCCGGTCGATCCCCGGATTGCTGGGATCAGTGATCAGCGAATTGCCGCCAATTGCCACCACCACCAGTTTATCGATCATCGTCGGTCTCTTTCGACTATCGCTATGCGGCTAGAGCCCGGCCGAAAGACATGAAGCGTCGACAAAACGACAAAGCGCCTTTCTTCCGGGGCTTCGCCCCACAGGATCGGTATCAAGCGGCCGGGGCTCAGCGCATTGTAAGAGCCATGGCCGCCTTCTGTACGTGCAACCTGTTTTCAGCTTCATCGTAAACGACGCTTTGCGGACCATCGATCACGCTGTCGGTCACCTCGATATTGCGGTCCGCCGGCAAGCAGTGCATGTATATGGTGTGCTCGTTGGCCAGCGCCATCCGCCGGTCGTCCGTGATCCAATCGCTGTACTTGGCGCCGATCTGAGCCGACTCGTCTTGATCTTCCGTGGTCAGCCAACTGCCCCAACTCTTGGGATAAAGAATATCGGCGCCGGCGAAGCCAGCGTCAAAGTCCTCAAGAATCTCGAAAGAACCGCCGTGCCGACGGCTGTTTTCCCGGGCTTGCTCCACGATATCGGGCATCAACTGATACTCGGGCGGGCGCGTCAAACGCAGGTTCATGCCAAAACGCGTCATCAAGAGCACCAGACTCTGGGGGACGGAAATCGGCTTCTGATAGCTGGAGGCATAAGCCCAGCTGACGTTGATCGTCTTGCCGCGCAAATCGCGCCCGAATTTCTCCTGGATGGTCATCAAATCCGCCAGGATCTGAAAAGGATGATAGACCTCGCACTGCATGTTCAGCACCGGGACGCGGCTGGCCTCGGCCACATCGTTGATATAAGCGTTGCCGATGCCCCAATCGCATTGCCGGATCGCGATACCATCGGTGTAGCGGCCGACGATCTCGCCGATCTCCTTGGCGGTATCCCCGTGGCTGATTTGCGTGGTTGTGCTGTCGATAAACTGGGCGTGACCTCCCAATTGCGCCATGCCGGCTTCAAAGCTGATGCGCGTCCGCGTACTGGTGAAGAAAAAGAGCATGGCCAATACTTTGTCGCGCAACAGAGCGTGCGATTCGCCAAGCGCCCGTTTGCGCTTTAAGTCCCAGGCGACATCGAGCAGGGTTTCAATTTCTTCTTTCGACCAATCCTGCGTGCTAATGAGGTCACGACCTCTGAGGTCAGTTTGCATATCCAACTCCCCGTTCCAAAACTAAGCCGATAATTGTCAGCCGGCGCTCTTATGCTTTCATCTCAGAGGGCGGCGACATGCCGCGCTCTGGAAATGACCAACTCAACGGACATTGAGACACCCGGTTCCGTATACTCTCGCGCAGTGCAGCGTCTGATCAGGCAATGCCGCGCCCCGCGCCTACCCTTGAAGCGTGTTCAAGAGAATCGATGGGAAAAGCGCATACCATTCCGTCGAACGTACGACATCTTCCAGCGGCACCTGGTCCAAGACCGTATGCGCGTGAATTTCGTTGCCGGGCGCAAAACCAATGCTGGGAATGCCGGCTTTGCCGGCCCAATAGATGCCATTGGTGGAGAAGTCCCATTTGCCGGTATCGGTTTGGCCGTAAAGGGTCTCGGCCGCCCGCAAACCGGCCGCGACGATCGGCTCGTCTTCTTCAAAGGCCCAGGCCGGATAGATTTTGTCCAGCGGAAAGACGAAACCGGTATAACTGGGCTCGTCATATTGCAAGATTTCGGCGTGAATGTCGTCCCGCTGACCGATGATATTTTGCAAGCGCTCCAGTTCGGCTTGCGGCTCCTCGCCGAAGGTGATGCGCCGGTCGACATAAATGACCGCCTCGTCCGGCACCGCGTTGATACTGGGCGTTTTGACTTCCATGTCCGTGACTGTGATGCGTCCCTGCCCCAAAAAGTCATGATCGCCCAACTGCGGCTCGATATGGCTGATGCGCTCGATGATCGGCAGCAACTTGTAGATGGCGTTGTCCCCCAGATAATTGCTGGCGGCGTGCGCGCTGCGTCCCTTGGCGACGATCTTGAACTCGACACGCCCTTTGTGGCCGCGGTAAATCTGCATCTTGGTCGGTTCGCCGATCACCACGAAGTCCGGCTTGATGCCCTCGGTTTGTACGAAGGCGTGCGGCGCCTGGCCATCGTTCCACTCTTCCATATTGCCGAAGTAATAGGCGCTAAACCCGTCCAGCAAGCCCAGTTCGCGGGCTATCGCCAAGCCGTAAACCATGCCCGGGGTGCTGCCCTTCTCATCGCAAGCGCCGCGCGCGTAAAGCACGCCATCTTCGACCTTGCCTTCGAAGGGATCCCATTGCCATTCATCGGGATCGCCTACGCCAACCGTATCGATATGGCTATCGTAAAGCAGGATTTTGTCGCCAGCGCCGATCTTGCCGACGATGTTGCCCATCTTGTCCCAGAAGATCTCGTCGTAGCCGAGCGCCGTCATTTCTTCGGCGATACGTTCGCCACAAGCCCTGATTTGATTTTCATAGCTGGGAATGGCGCAAATTTCACGCAGAAAACTGATGATGCTGTCACGGTCCCCTTCGACCCGCGTCCGCAGGCGATCCAGAAATGCTTGATTTACCATGTTTGTCCCTGTTATTGTGCGCTTTGCTCAAGAAATAGCCCGTATTTTAGCGATAAATCGCCAAAAAACACGGTCAATTCTGAGCAAATAGGTCGATTAATCTGAATTGCTCCACATCGACCAGACCCTGATCAGTCAGTTTCAGTTTCGGGATCACCTCCAAACCCATAAAGCTCATGACCATAAAAGGATCGGACAGATGACTTCCCATGTCCCTGGCCGCGGCGATCAGACTGTCGTATTGCTGCCTAACCGCCTCGATAGGCGACTCGCTGAGCAGCCCCGCAACCGGCAGCGGCAGGCGCGCCAAAACCCCCTCGCCGTCAACCGCGACCAGGCCGCCGCCCATCTCGACAATGGCTCGGACCGCAGCGCGCATGCTCTCGTCATCGACGCCGATCACGGCCAGGTTGTGATGGTCGTGGGCGACCGTGCCGGCGATCGCCCCCCGTTTTAGTCCAAAACCCTGGATAAAGGCTTTGCCGATCTTGCCGCTGGCGCGGTGGCGTTCCACCATTGCGAATTTCAAGATGTCGCGTTCGACATCGCTGACAGCCATGCCGGCGACGATTTTGGCTCGTTCCAGCCGCTTTTCCGTCACGACTTGATCCCGCACGGCGCCAATGACATGAACCCGCTCGCCTTCAGCTTTGATCGAAAAGTCGAGGTCAGTTGAAGCGATGTTTACGGTTCCGCGCAGGTTGATCTGTCGCGGCTGCTGTCGCGGCAAGGTCATGGCGCCGTTTTCGGCGACCAGCCTGCCGCCGCGGAATACCATTTCCGGCGCGAAGTGCCGCAAATCCGCGACGACTATCAGGTCAGCGTACTTGCCCGGCGCGATCGCGCCATATTTCTTCAAACCGAAGTGTTTGGCGGTGTTGTACGAGCCCATTCTGATCGCCGCAACGGGATCGACGCCGTTGCTGATCGCCAGCCGGATCATATGATCGATCGAACCGTCGTCCAGCAGATCGGCCGGCACGCGATCGTCGGTGCAAAAGCAGATGGCGCCCTGATTCTCGTTCGTAATCAGCGGCAGCAGCGGCAGCAGATTGCGCGTGGTAGTGCCCTCGCGAATGAATATCGTCAAGCCGAGGCGCAGCTTCTCCAGCGCTTCTTCGACCGTTGTGCATTCGTGTTCGCTTTGGACACCGGCCGTCACGTAGGCATTCAGCATCCGACCGCTCATATCCGGCGCATGACCATCGAGCGCCAGATGACGAAACAACTCGATCTTGTCCAGCATGCCTTCGTCGCCGAGCGCGACCCCGGGATAGTTCATCAATTCCGCCAAGCCCAGGACCCAGGGGTGGCCGAGCAACTGTCCCAGATCATCCGCCTCCAGGCGCGCGCCGGAGGTTTCCATGTCCGTGGCCGGCACACAGCTGGAGGCCATCACGTACATGTTGAGCAAACCGTATTTGGCTCGCTCCAGCATATATCGCATGCCCTCGAGCCCAAGCACATTGGCGATCTCGTGTGGATCGGCGATGACGGTGGTGACACCGTGAGGCAGCGCCGCGCGCGCGAATTCCGGCGGCGTTACCAGGCTGCTTTCGATATGCACGTGGGCGTCGATCAAGCCGGGCGCTACAAACTTGCCGCCCAGATCAAGCTCTCGCTTGCCAGCGTATTGGGAGCCCAGCGCGACCACATGACGGTCGTGAACAACGATATCGCTCGGGTAAATCTCTCCGCTGATGACATTGACCAGGGCAGCATTCCGCAACACCAGGTCGGCAGGCGCCTCGCCGCGCGCGGCTCTCAGACGATCAACAATGGACATGTTGACATCTCCCTTCCATTAATTCAGCTTTCAAGCCTCGCCGTTAATGAGCTGCCGGGACAGGCCATTATGCCTTTCAATCAGAACGGGCAAGTCGACCGTATTTAGCATCCCGTCTTCTACAAGGACGCGGCCGTTGATGATGGACAAATCAACTTGCGAAGGCTGACAAAAGACCAGCGCCGCGAGCGGATCTGTCAAAGCCCCGGCCATGCTCAGCGTGTCAAGGCGGAATGCGACAATATCCGCAGACATACCGGCTTCAATACGCCCGAGGTCTTGCCGACCCAAGACGCTCGCCCCGCCCAAAATCGCCGCTTCCAACGCCTCCCGCGCTGTGAGCGCCGCGGGATCGCCCCCCGCCCGTTGCAGCAGCAGCGCTTGCCTGGCTTCGCCCAGCAAGTGACCGCTATCGTTCGAGGCTGAGCCATCCACGCCCAAAGCCACCTTGACACGCTGGTCCAGCATTTGACGCAGGGGCGCGATACCCGACGCCAGCCGCATATTCGATGACGGGCAATGGCAGACGCCGGTGCCGGTCCGCCCGAACAAGCTGATTTCAGCCGGGTTCAGTTTGACGCAATGCGCGTGCCAAACATCGTCGCCGACCCAGCCGACGCTTTCGGCGTAAGCGCCCGGACGCTGACCGAAGGTTTCCAAACTGAAGGAGACATCTTTGTCATTTTCCGCCAGATGCGTATGCAGATTGACAGCATATGCCCGGGCCAGGTCGGCCGCCTCTCGCATCAAGTCAGCCGTAACGCTGAAGGGCGAACAGGGCGCCACCACGATCCGCAGCATTGATTGCGGATCGGGATCATGCCAGGTTTCGATCAAGCGTCTGGTATCGACGAGTATCTCCTCTTCGCTCTCGACGACGGCATCGGGCGGCAGCCCGCCTTCGCTCTCGCCCAAACTCATGGAACCGCGCGCCGCGTGAAAGCGGATGCCAATTTCCTGAGCGGCGCGAATCTCGTCCTCCAGCCTCACATCGTTGGGATAGATATACAGATGGTCGCTACTCGTGGTACAGCCTGAGAGCATCAATTCCGCCATCGCCAGCTTTGCCGAGATATAAATGTGCTCGCTGCGCAGGTTTTTCCAAATGGGATAAAGCACTTTGAGCCAGTCAAAAAGTTCATTTTCCTGCGCCAGCGCTCGCGTCAAACTTTGGAACATGTGATGGTGGGTATTGACCAAGCCCGGCAGGACGACATGACGCGAAAGGTCAATAACCCGGTCGGCGCTATCAGCCGGCATCTCTTCAAGCTTTCCTGCAGCCTCTATTATATTGTCGCGGACAAAGATAGCGGCCTCTGGAAGTTCCCGCCGCGCGGCGTCCATCGTCGCCAGGTATCTGATGTTCTTGAGCAACAACGTCGTCATTGCCCCTCCGAGTTCATTGCTATTGCTATCGATTGCGCGCCGTGATGTCGGTCGCGCTTCGCTTTGTCAGCGCAGGATCCTAATCCAAAAAATGATCTTGGAACCTGTCTGTAGAAATCAGGGCGCGGTTAAGCCAGGATGCTTCGCCAAGCCGCCTTGAGCGTATTTTGCAGCAGCATGGTGATGGTCATCGGACCGACGCCGCCGGGCACCTTGGTGATAAAGCCGGCTCTTTCCCGCGCCGTAGCGAATTCGACATCGCCCACATAGCGATATCCCTTCTCGCTGCCGGGGTCCTCAACCGAGTTGGAACCGACATCAATCACGATCGCGCCCGGCTTCAACCAGTTTCCTTTGACGAATTCCGGACGTCCGACAGCCGCAACGACGATATCGGCAGTTCCGACATGTCCGGCCAGATCCCGCGTTCGGCTATGGCAGATGGTCACGGTGGCATTGGCGTTGGCGAGCATGAGCGCCACGGGCAAGCCGACAATGTTGCTGCGCCCCACGACTACTGCCCGCGCGCCCTCTATGCTTTGGCCGGTTTCTTCAATCAAGATCATTGCTCCGGTCGGGGTCGCCGGCGTGAAGGTGGGTTCGCGACCGCGCATGCCCAACCTGCCCAGATTCATGGGATGGATACCGTCTACATCTTTTCCCAGGCTGATTTCATTCAACACCGCCTCTTCATCAATCTGATCCGGCAAGGGCAACTGCACCAAAATGCCGTGGATACTGGGATCTGCATTGAAGCCGCGGACCGCGTCCTCGACTTCCCCTTGCGTTGTCGAGCTAGGCAGTATCCGCGCCTCGGAGGCGATGCCGACCCGCTGGCAAGCCCGCCGCTTCATGCGCACATACATCGCCGATGCGGCATCGTCTCCAGCGAGAACGACGCCAAGACCGGGCGAGGCGCTGGCCTGCTCCAGGAATTTGCTGACGGATGTTTTGATCTCGCCCTGAATTCGTCCGGCAATCGCGCGGCCGTCGATGATTTGCGCTGACATAGTCCCCACCTTTCATGGTCAAACTGTTTATCGAGCGAAGTTTTCGCGTCCTCTCGATCCGAACTCTCGCCCGCTGCGTCGAGACCGGCCCCAGCAAATATGGAGTTTGTGCCGCCGCCCTGCTAAACTTGGAGGGAGAGCCAACTGATCCAAGGATAGCATAGAGTGAATTCATCCGAGTATCTGCCAGGGCTGATCTTGGTGATGATCGGACCCGGCGGAGCCGGCAAAAACGCCATCATGAAAGCCATTATCAAACATTACGCTAATATTCAGCAGTTGGCAACGGCGACCACGCGCGACATGCGCTCCGGCGAGAAGCAAGGGCGCGAACATCTCTTCGTCAGCCTGCAACAATTTGAAGCCATGATCGCCAAAGGCGAATTGTTGGAACACCAGGAGGTGACGCCGGGCAAATTCTACGGCATCCCGCAACAAACTGTTGCGGATTGTTTGAAAAACGCCGAAGTGCGAATCGCTGATATTGAAGTCCTGGGCGCGGAGAAACTGGCGCGAGCCTACCCGGAAAATGTCGTTCAGGTCTTTGTCACGGTGCCGGGGGAGACCATTGATGAGCAAAGTAAAGTTTTGGAAGGGCGCATGCGCGGACGCGCCGATGACGCAACCGATATCCAGCATCGCCTGGAACGCGCCCGTAGACTGGAGTTGCCCTATCAGAGCCAGTGCGACTACGTCGTGGTCAATGGCGCGCTTGCGGCCGCGATCGACTCTACTCGGGCTATCGTCGAAAAAGAACTGGCGCGGCGGGGATTGCCGGGAGCGCCGCAATGAATGAACTTGCCGGATATCATCAGAATATGGGCGCGCTGCTGGCCGCGGATGGCATTCCCCTGCATTACGGCGATCTTCGTTCAGAATATCACGCTGCGCTTGACGGCGCGATACTGCTGGATCGCTCTCACGAGGGTCGCATCCTTTTAGAGGGAGAAAGCCGCTTCGATCTAATCAACCGGATGTCGACAAATGAACTATTGGGCATGTCCCTTTTCGAGGGCCGTCCCACAGTATTCACCAACGCTAACGCGCGTATTCTGTTTCGAGCGATGTGCTACAACTTGCCCGGGGGCTTGCTGATGATCAGCGAGCCCGGACAGGGTCAGGCGCTTGCCGAGCTCTTGCGGCACAACATCTTTTTTGGCGACAAAGTCGCAGTTCAAGATCAATCGCTGACGACAGCTCAATTCGCCATCCATGGACCAAGGTCCGACCGGATTATGGGGCGGGTCGGCGTCGAGCTGCCCTCGTCAGCGGACTCCTTCGCCTGTGAAATCGCGCTCGATCGTAGAACTGCGACGGCGGCGCGGCGCAGGTCCATCGTCGGCCAGCACTGGATCATCATTTGTCCCGCCGCGAGCGCGCCAGCCATACATCGACAGATTCTGGATCTCGGCCAATCATTTGAGCTGCAGCCTGCCGGCTCGCTGGCCTATAATGTGCTGCGCATACGCAGTGGCAGACCGGCGGGCCTGGAATTATCATCCGAATACATTCCCCTCGAAGTTGGCTTATGGGACGAGGTCAACTTCGCAAAGGGTTGCTACACGGGCCAGGAAATCATCGCGCGCATGGAGAGCAGACAGCGCCTTGCCAAGGTGATGGTTAAGTTGGAATTGGCGCAGTTGGTGAACGCGCCGGCAAGAGTCTATGCTGATGGAAAAGAATGCGGCAGGTTAACCAGCAGCGCCGCGAGCCCCGATGGCGAGATTTTTGCGCTGGCTATAATAAAGACGGCCGGCGCCCGCCCCGGGACAGCGCTCGAAGTCGGCGATGCCCGCGCGCCAGCGCGCGTACGCGACTACGCCGGCGTACAACCAGCCTTCATCACCGATTGAAGGCTTTGGGCAAGTTGTTGAACTCAGGCAATGAGAAACCGCAGCTGCTGGCGCGCTAGAGAAACTTTCAGTTGAGTTGGGGAGGATCCCCGTCAAAGAACAGCGCCCACCAGAGTTCCCAGTTTTCGGGTTCCGCTTCCGTCGTCACGAATTCGACCAACTGCACAACTGCTGAAGGGGCCGCGTCCTCGGCGCCAATGCCTTGGGGAATGATCAAAATTTCGCCTTCGCGGATCATCTTGCCGTCGTCCCGCGCCCAGTATTCCACATAAGCGTCGCTCTTGACGTATTTCAGCTCCTCGACCAAAGATTGCTGTTCGATTTGCAGATCCGCAATTTCGGCCAAGACCTCAGCGTGGATTCCCTGCAATTCGCGATCCAATTGTATGCGGCTGCTGAAATTAAGCGTCAAGAACAATCCCAGCGTCAAGATGACCGCAATCAGTAATTGCGCGCTGGAAAAACGCCGACCCAAAAACCGCCTTTCGGCGCTTTCTTTGGTTGAAAGTATGTCGGGCGTCGCTTCAGCCATCGCGCTTGCAAGTCACCATTGCCGGATCAACCACCATGATAATACAGAATCAATAATTTGCTTTGGATCATCCGACAATTCGGCAACAATCTTTTTAACAAACCCGCCAGATTCCACCTACAGTCACGTCGAAATCCGTAGGGGCGACTCTGTGAGTCGCCCGAAAATGCGCGCCATAGAATCTATGGCCGACTCCAGCGCGAGTTGCACGGCCTAAGTTGCGTTCGTTATTTTGCGTGAGCGCAGTAGCCCTAATTCGCCGGTTGCGCGCCGAGCGGCAATTCCCATAAAAGCGACGAACTCGACCGGATGATCGAGTTCGTCGCTGTGCCGAAGGTGGGAGTCGAACCCACACTCCCCGAAGAGAACTACGCCCTGAACGTAGCGCGTCTGCCAGTTCCGCCACTTCGGCTGGATAGCGCCACAAGTATACCCCCTCGGCGGTCAATGTCAATACGGCAATTGGCCGACCAATGGCTTTCTGCGGCTCGCCGCCTTTGCTATAATGCGCGGCGATTCTCGTCCGCCATCATCCTAGGATTTCTCATGCGCGCGCCAGTCGTCTGCTCCCTCTCGTTACTGCTGACGCTCGCCAGCCTCGCTCTGGCGCAGCAGCCTTCCGGGATCACGGCACAAGCCCTGGGACAGGCGAATTTGCGCGCCGGCGACAATATCAATTCGGCGCTGATCGGCGAGATCACCGCAGGCACAGCTTATCCCGTGCTTGGACGCAGCCAGTTCTATCCCTGGCTCTTGCTTGGATCGCCCGGAACGACCAGTCCTATCGGCTGGGTATACGAGACGCTGGTCGTCGTCAGCGGCAATCTCGATCAGGCGCCTGTTTCCCATCTGAAATTGGATGACGCGCCGGCGACAGCCACAGCCACATCGACCGCGTATCCATCGCCGTCGGCTCGGCCAGACGCGACTCTGAGTCTCAACGCAACCTCCACGCCCAGTCCAGCCCGTTTCGGCGTCAGCGGAGAAGTCGTCGGAGAAGTGAACATTCGCTACGGACCTGGCATCGACTATCCGCGCGTTGGCGTGGCGCGGGCCGGGCAAGAATTTGCTATCACGGGATACCATACGCAGTTTCCCTGGGTGCGCATTCATTTCGAGAGCCTGCCTAACAAGCAGGCCTGGATCGCGCGCGACTTGCTGCGCATCAGCGGCGATCTCTTCAGCGCGCCAGCTATCTCCCAAACACGGCTGAATCTGCCGCCCCTGAGCGCAACACCTCCCGCAATCAGCGGCGGTGGCGGCGAGGGGGTTCCGCTCAGCACCGGTTTCCGGATTCTCGCTGATCACTTGTGGAACCTGGTTTTGGAAAACGGATTCGATCCGCAAACCAGCCGTTTCGGCGCGTTATTTGTGCTGGATTTGGGAAGCGGAGAGGCTTTCAGCTTCGGCGATGACATCGCTTTCAGTGGAACCAGCATCAACAAGATTGCCATTCTCACAGCGCTCTACACGCAATTGGAAGCGCCGCCGTCGATCTCCCTGGCGACCGACATCGCCAATACGATGATCTGTAGCGAAAACGTCGCCACAAACCGCCTGCTGAGCATGCTCGGCGGCGGAAACACCTATTACGGCGCCGAAGCTGTCTCGGGCTTTTATGAACGCTTGGGCTGGTCGCGTTCCTTCATCACAGCGCCATTTACCACCATCGGCACGCCGGAGCCGCCGCCCGGACCAATCAACCTGCCGAAGACCAGCGCCGACCAGGTCAAAGCCAATCCGGATCTGTCAAATCAATTGACAGTGTCGGAGGCGGGCGCATTGCTAGGCAGCATTTATCGTTGCGCCTATCGCGACGAGGGTCCGCTCGTCGAGACTTTTGGCAATCGCCTTGAGCCGAGAGAATGTCGGCAAATACTCCATATCATGAGCAACAACACGGTGGACGCCCTGCTCAAAGCCGGCGTGCCCGCCGATACCCGCGTCGCGCATAAACACGGCTGGATTGCCGACACGCATGGCAATGCGGCGCTTTTCTTCACGCCGGGCGGCGACTACGTCATCGCTATGATGCTCTATCAGCCGGAGTGGCTGAACTTCCAGGAATCACTGCCGCTGATCGCCGAGGTCTCCCGCCGCGTCTACAATTACTTCAACCCGGGGGCGCCGCAGCCGGAAATCCGCGACGGCTATATTCCCGAAGCCGGCAGTTGCGATTACAACGGCGATCCATTGGTGATAGACATCATGCAGCCGGCCTGGAGCGATTAGGATCGCGATTCTGCGATGCGGGACTATAGGGCTAGCGCAACTTGTAGTGCAAATCCGGCAGGTTTCGCAAGCGTTCAGCAGCCTCCTCGGCGGTTATGTCGCGCTGCGCTTCGGCCAACATTTCGTAGCCGACCATGAACTTCTTCACTGTTGCCGAACGCAACAGCGGCGGATAGAAATGAGCATGCAGTTGCCAGTGAGCATGGTCGCCAGCGTCATAAGGCGCGCCATGCCAACCCATCGAATACGGGAATGGCGCTTCAAAGAGATTGTCATATCGGATGAGCAAGCGCTTGAGGATTTCCGCTAAATCGCGCCGCTCCCGCCTATCCAAATCGGGCAAGCGAGGGCAACGTTTCCGCGGCAGGAGCAGGGTCTCGAATGGCCAAATCGCCCAATACGGGACTACTACGATCCAAGTCTCGTTTTCGAGAACCAGGCGTTCGCGCTTTTCCAGTTCCAGCCCGACATAATCCAGCAATAGCGCGCTCCCATGCCGCTCATAATAGGCGCGCTGATGCCGGTCTTCCGCGGCGGGGATGTCCCCGAGTTCGCTTGTGGCCCAGATTTGCCCGTGCGGATGCGGATTGGAAGCGCCCATCAAATCCCCGCGATTCTCGAAGATCTGCACCCATTTGTAACGGCGACCCAACTCCTCAGTTTGCTCCGCCCACAAGTCAACCACCTTTTCGATCTCGGCATAGGACATCTGCGCCAACGTTAAATCGTGCCGCGGCGAAAAACAGATGACGCGCGCCTCCCCGCGCACCGGTCGCATCCGCAGCAGGGATTCTTGATTATTCTCGAGATCGGGCACATCGGGCAGCACAGCGGCGAAATCGTTCACGAACACAAAGGTATCGTCGTAGGCCGGGTTGCGTTCACCATTCGCGCGAAGGTTGCCAGGGCACAAGTAACAATCGGGGTCGTAAACGGGTCGGTCCTCGGGTGGCGGTTTTTCCTGCCCGCCTTGCCAGGGGCGCTTAGTGCGATGCGGCGAAACCAGTATCCACTCGCCCGTTAGCGGATTGTATCTGCGATGCGGATGCTCGGTCGCGTCAAAGACCATGCCCTACTCCCGCAGCCGCGCCAGCCCATTGCTCAAGACCACTGCGTTTCGTTCCAGTGCAGTGGTCTGGAAACGCAATTCGCCCTCATCAAGAGACCAGATCTCGGTTTGCAGCGTTTCGCCCGGGAAGACGTGATGAGAAAAACGCGCGCCTATCGAGCGCAATCGACGCGGCTGGTTGGCGCAGAAGTGCCGTAGGATGGCGCGGGCCGCGAATCCATACGTACAGAGGCCGTGCAGAATCGGCTTGTCATAATTGCCAATTGCGGCCATTTGCGGATCGGCATGCAAGGGATTGACGTCTCCCGCCAGTCGATACAAGAGCGCTTGTTTGTCTGATGTTTTTTCTTCGTGCGCGAGATCGGGCGGGGACTGCGGCGTCTCGACTTTTGTGCTGGGACCGCGATCGCCGCCGAAGCCGCCCAAGCCGCGAATGAAAAGCGACGAGCGCGAGAGCGCCAGTGTTGCGCCCGATTCGTCAGCGCTCTCACCCTCGATGGTTATGAGCATACCGCTTCCCTTGTCGTAGATCTGCGAGATTTTGAGGGTGGTCGAAACAGTTGCGCGAACCGGCAAGGGGCGGAGCAATTCCAGAAACTGCTCGCCATGAACCATCATCATCGGATTATAGACAATGCCAGCGAGGTTGCCGGACAAGAAGCGATGATGCAAGTCCCTGCTGTATATGACGGCAAAGGTCGGGAAAACGGCGAAGCCGCGGCTGCTGAGTTCGTAGACGAACTTCAATTCCTCTTGATCCATGGGATCCGCTGGCGCGCCGATGCCCAGCGCGTAAAGCGCGACGTCCCGTTCGGAATAGCTATAGGTGAGCGGTCCCAACTCCTGGCCGATCGCTCGCTTCACAAGATCCAAGGATGGCGCTGTCATTGCTCCCTATCCTCACTCCCAATTGACAAGATGATACCGGCACAGCGAGCAATTATAACCGCAACAAGAGAGGGCGCGCATGTCCCCTGCCGCGCCCTCTTCAGATCAAGTGCAGGATCTGCTTTAGCCTTTGACCGAACCCTGCGTCAAGCCACCTACGATCTGATCTTGCAGCGACAGATAGATGATCAAGGTAGGAATAGCGCCGATGATCGCCCCAGCGGCAAAGATGCCCCAATCGCGGGCGAAGTTGTCGCTAATGTAGCCCCAGAGCCCGACCATTAGCGTCCAACTTTCCTTGTCTCTCAAGAGCACGCGCGCCAGCACGAATTCGTTGAAGGTGCCAACGAAAGACAAGATGCCGACGACAACCAGAACCGGGCGAACCAGCGGAAATATCAGACGCCAATAGGTCTGCCAATGGCCGCAGCCGTCGACCATCGCCGATTCGTCGATATCCCGCGGTACGGAATCGAAGAAGCCCTTCATCAGCCAGATATTGATGCCCATCGCGCCGCCGACATAGACCAGGATCAGTCCGCCCGCCGTGTTCAAGCCGAAGAAGGGAATGTGATTGCCGATTTGCTGCAGCATAAGGAAGATGGCCACCATCGCCAACAAGTTGGGAAAGACCTGAACCAGCAGTATCAACATCAGCAAGCTGCGGCGCCCCTTGAAGCGAAAACGCGAAAAAGAATAGGCGCTCAAAGCCGTCACCATGACCACCAGGAACGAGGTTATCGTGGCGACAGCCACCGAATTGAGCAGCCAGCGCACATAAGGTTTTCGTTCGGTATTAAAAAGCGTATCGAAATTGATCAGGTAACTGGAACTGATATCGTATAGAGCCTCGTCCGGCGCGAAGGAATCGCCGACCTGCAGGCGAATATTCTGCACATATCCGTTTTTGGGCGCGCGCAACTCCTCCCGTTCGCCATCCACTTCCACCAGCAAGATCGTACCGGCGCTGCGCTCGACGCGGCTGCCGTTTGGCGCTGCGATCTCCAACAAGACGCCAGCTTCCTCCGCCAAAACGACGCGCGTCTCGGGCAAAGGCGGAATGACGGATTGAGAGTTCATCGATTGGCTGGGATTGAGCGCCGCCGACAGAATCCAGACCACGGGAAAGAGCGCGAAGATCACGGCGATGACCAGAATCGCGATTTGCATGGCCAAGCCAAGCGTGAAGGCCGGACGAGCGCTGCCCCGTTTGATTTTGTCATAATTAGACATTTTCGGATGTCTCCTCCCAGCCCTTGGTCAGACGGAATTGCGCCAGCGTGACGCCAGCAACCAGGACGAAAATGATGATAGTGATGGCGGAGGCCAGGCCAAAGTCAGCGCCTCGCCCGCCGCCAAAAGCCAGGCGATAAGCGTAACTGATCAAAATATCGGTATGCCCAGCCGGCAAGGTGCCGGACTCGACCATCGGCGGTCCGCCTTCGTTATAGGCTTCGATGATGACAAAATTGTTGAAATTGTAGGTGAAGGACGCGATCAGCAAGGGACCGACAGCCACCAGCAGCATGGGCAGGGTGAGCGCGTGGAACTTCTCCCACCAGGTGGCGCCGTCAACCTCGGCGGCCTCGTACATATCGGAGGGGATGGCGGCCAGGGCGCCGCTGCACACCAACATGAAATAGGGATAACCAAGCCAAAGATTGATCAAGAGAATGCCGAACTTGGACCAGCCGGGATCAATGAAGAAGGGAGGCGGCTGGATGCCGAGCGAGGCGATCGCGTTGCTGATGACCCCGAGGTTGGAATTGAGCATGCCCTTCCAGATGGCCACCGAAATCAAAGCCGGAATCGCATACGGGACGATCAGCAAGGTGCGGAAGGCTTTGCGATAGGGAATCCTTTCGTTTTGCATGAGCAACGCGAACAAAAGGCCGACAGTAAATGTTGAAACGACGCTGGCCAGCGAAAAGCCGATCGTCCAGACAAATATGCGCGCTAAAGGTCCGCTGATCGCGGGACTCGTGACAAAGCGGACATAGTTCTTGAAGCCGGTCCCGCTGATGAAGCCGGTCCGCAAGGTATCGCCGTCGCTGTTTTCGAATTGCCCCGTCTCATAGTTGGCGTAAAAAAGCGCAGACGACTTGTTGTCATAGACCGCGTCTTCGTCCGCGCGGTAGACATAACGCTGGGCGAATTCGCCCGCCTCCTTGCGACCGGCTATGCCGATTTGCAATTCCGCCGTTCCAAAACTCAATTCCTGCGCCTCGCGGCTGGCGCGCAGAGCCTCGCCCCGATCCAACCGGCGATAGCCTTGGTATTCCGCCGGCAAGTCGGCGCCCGCCGCTACCGACCGGACCGCCTCGAAGGCGCCGAGCGTCGCGAAGAAGTAGCCATCGTCCGCGTCAGTCAACCACAGCGCATAATCTCCGGCGGCGTTCTGATAAAGGTCCCAGCCATAGACCTTGCCCCCCTCCGGCAAGTAAGTCTCCCGCGCAAGCAGGTTTAGCACCTGCTGCTTGGTCAAGAGATTGCCGTCGCCGTAGTTCGTCAGCGACACATAAACCGTATAAATGATCGGGAAGACCACCATCAGTCCCATCAAAGCCAAAGCCGGGGATATCCAGCGCAAGGGATAGAGATCCTGTCGCAGGTTGATGACATTGACCAGCAAAGTGATAACGGCAATGGTAATCGCCAGTTCCCAAACGCCATCGAGGGCGAATACGTACACAAGGTATAGCGCCATAGCGTCGAGAACAGCCAATCCCAGGTAAGTTGCGGCAAGGCGCAGGATGGAGCGCGTGCTGAATTCCGATCGTTTGGCCTTGTTATCCCGCAGGAGTGTCGTCATAAGTTGCGGCGCGCCTCGCCAGCGACGAGAGACCGCCTTCCTTTCTACTATGACCGGCCAGAAACACAAACGGGGGAGCCCGCTCTTGGGCATTCCCCCGTCATCTTGCGATTCAACTGTCGCGCCGGACTAAAAGCAGCGCGGCTTATTCCTCACCGGCGATCAGCGCGCGTATTTGTTCGCCCGCGTTGGCGAAGGCTTCTTCACCGCTCAACTCGCCGGTTCGTACCAACTGCATGGCGTTGCCCCAGGCGCTCCAGACCGAAGACATCTCCGGAATCGCGGGCATTGCCAAACCTTCAGTTCCCGCCGCGACGAAACCGAGCATGATTTCGTCTTCAATGCTATCGCGCGTTTCCAGCAAGGCGGGCGGGCGCGGATCCGCGCTGTAAATCGACGACATCGTTTCGTCAGTGGCGATGTAGTCGAAAAGAAACGCTTCCGCAAGCAGTTGGTTTTCGCTGAAGGCGCTGATCATGAATCCTTGCACGCCGAGGAAGGGCTTGCCGCTGCCGCCGGGACCCGCGGGAATGGAATCAACCACAAAGTTGACACCCGATTCTTCAATGCGCGGGATTGCCCAGGGACCCGTGATGATCATGGCGGCGTCGCCCGTTTCGAACATGGTATGCATCACGTCATAGTCAATACCGCTAGGCATCAAACCATCCGCCCCATAGGCTTCGAGATACGCTGCAGCCGCGATGGAGCCTTCGCTGTCGATACCAACATCTTCCGGATTGTAGCCTTCCTCCGTCAAGCCAAAGACGTAACCGCCAAAGGCAGTCTGCACCGGGAAGAAGTGATAGGGATTGTTGTCGAACATGACAAATCCGTATTTCGACGCCCCGTCGGCGATCAACTGCTCGCTCACCGAACGCACATCATCCCAGGTTTGGGGGTTCTCCGGCACCAAGTCGACATTGCGCAGGAAAGCGACATTTTCCGCGGCGTAGGGCAAGCCGTATTGGGCGCCTTCATAGACAAATGCCGACAGCGCCGCCCCCAAGAAATCGTCGGCGACATCGGAAACGTCAATTTCGGCCAGCAAGCCGTTGACAGCCAATTCGCCCAGCCAGTCGTGGGCGCCGATAATCATATCGGGACCTTCGCCGGCCGGCGCAGCCGTCTTGAACTGATCGCGAATATCGCCAAAGCCCAATTCGTCCACGCGCACGGCGATGCCGAACTCTTCTTCAAATTGCGCTCCCAACTCTTCCAGTATCGGCGCCCGCGTATCATCGGCCCAAATGACCAGGCTGTCGTCTTGCGCCGAGGCGCTTAGCGTTGCTGTGATCAGGACTATCCCCGCTACAATCGCTCTTATAAGCTTCATCATCATTCCCTTTTCAAATAGGATTGAGTACGGATTCATCACGCTTCAGCATAAAACAGTTGGCTGCCGACTGTCAAACCCGAGTCGCTTTGCGCTGCATTTCAGATTATTGGCAAATTACATGGCTTTGCCGTTCAACAGCAAAATTAACCACAAAGACACAAAGAACATCAAGGCAAATAGATCATTTCTCTGTGTCCTCAGTAAGCGCAAGTAAGTCATGCAAAAAATAAGCCGCGTGTAGGGGCGACATATCATGTCGCTCGTCGATACGATGGCGCGGTTTCGGGCGACCAGATTGGTCGCCCCTACGGGATTCGATTATTTTGTAGTTTTCTATATTTCATCAAATTATTCGCACGACTTACTTGCATATACTTCTGCGCCTCTGTGGTGAATTCCTGTGCGGAACTCGCTTAAGGGTGATATTCTTTTACAATTCGTAGGGCATTCTGCCAAAATATTGAAATGCACCCTCGCTTTGCGCCGCATTTCAGATTATTGGCAATTACCACCGAGGACACCGAGATTTAAGCTCTTGCCTGCGGCGAGATCAAGCGTAGATACTCCCAGGTGTAAATGCCCGTCTCGTGGCCATCGTCCCAACTCGGTTGCAGCGCATAGTTGCCCACCGGGTTCAAGCCAGTTATCGTGTACGAGCGCCGCGGCCTCAGTTGGAGCAGATCCTCAGGCGCATTCGCCATCCCCATATTGGCATGACCGCCGCGACATTCGACGCAGGGACAAGCCTCCCGCAACTGCGACAATGGATACCGGCTCCTCAAACCGTCGTCCCAAACGATCTCGAGAGTTTTTTCAGATTTATTCAAGGTGATGTTTGTCGGTCGGAATGGCATTTGCTCGACTCTCAACTCAAAAGGTCGTTTTCAGATTGTGAAACAATGTGGAATTAAGCCTCGCCGCGCAGCCTTATTGCTTGAACATATTGAAAATACTAGAGCTTCGAAGAAAAGCGCGCCTCGGAAATACAGCGCGTTTCCAACCCGTTTACCCTACAGCTTAGCTTTGATACAATAGCATCATCGGTCTCGCCGTTCAAGCAATGGAGCCTCATGCATGCCAATCATATCACGCTTGTTTTACCTCTTCGCTTTGCTTGGGACCCTGACAGCTTGTCAGGGACAAGTCGTCACAGAGCGTGTGATCATTGTTACAGCGACCCCCGATCGTGGCGTCACGGCAACATTCGAGGCGGCCAAAGCCGCCACCGAAGCCCTTCCGACGGCGACGCCAACCCCGAGTCCAACGCCTGATCCTTTCCCGACTCCGGTCGTCGGGGCAATCTATGTCGCCGAACAGCGATTTGAACGGGGTTGGATGTTCTGGCTGCAACCCAATCAGCAGATCTGGCTGCTGACTGTAAACGACAGCGATGAGCATCTATGGTCTGTCTACGATGATGATTATGTTGATGGCGATATCGAATCCGACCCCGAGATCGTCGCGCCGGAAGGCAAACAACAGCCTATCCGCGGATTTGGCAAGCTTTGGCGCGAGAACCTGGAAGTCCGTACCGCGCTTGGCTGGGCGCTGGAAGACGAACTGGGTCACACCACGAGATACGAGTATCACCATGGCGGCGCGCTGGGCGCGGACAACCAATACATCGCCGGACCCGGATATCACCTGGTCGAAAGTCTATACGGCGATACCTTTAGATTCAATGAAGTTGACTCTACCTGGCAAATCGTTGAGTGATTGCGATACGCCGCCGCGCCATATGCGGGCAACCTTGTTGGCCAATCTGCCGTAATCTGGTTGACGGTCAATCGCGATATCAACTCTCAGAGGTATGTACATATGCGGAACATGCGTAGCTACGAGATCGACGCTGCCTCTATGTTCGAGTTTCACCTGGCCGCCGATGCCCGCATGAGCCGTACCAACTACGTCGACGATCAAGCCTGGAAGCTTGATCTCGGTGGAAAAGACCGCGCGGCGCTGGCTTTTCAAACCCAGTTCGGCGGCCGCGCCGGTTTGGTGAGCATCGTCCCAATGTGGCTGATTGGCGGACATCAGGTCTATCAATACCAGAGTTACCATCACCCGCCGGTGGCAACCCATTTCGCGTCCAATTTTCTGGGAATCCGGGCGGAAATCGCTCCCTGGCTGGAATTGAGGGCTCGCTATTGGGTGATGGAATCAAATGCCGCCGGCTGCGAGTTTTCTATCAAGAATCACAAGAACGAGGATCTTGAGCTCCAGATTGAGCTATTTGGGCATGTCATAATCAACGGACGAAGTAAGAAGCTCAACGTCCTGACGATGGGCGATTACAGCCTGGCCCTGCATTTGGGGCAGATCGGCAACATAAACCCGGTGCTCGCGCTGGAAGGCGCCAGCGTCGATATCTATGGCGGCAGAATCTCCAGTCCCAAACTCGGTCGCAGGCTGGTTTTGCCCGCGGGCGAAACAGCGACTGTGCCCTTTGTGGTCGCCGGTTTGCCGGATATGCGCGATTCACATAGCGTCGCCATGAACTGGCTGGCCAGGCCCTGGGATATCTATTTCGAGAAAATAGACGTTTTTGCCGGGGCGATCCCGAATATTCAAACAGGCGAAAAGACTTGGGACAAGCTCCTGGATCTTTCTTGCAATTTGCTGCTTCAAGCGCATCTGGAGCCAACCGAGCAGCTAAGTCATGCGTCGCTGGTGGCCAACCGCGCGATCAATCGCGGCTGGAGCCGGCGCGGTGATGGCAGAGATCATATTCGCGCCTGGGCTGGCCAAGATCCGACGCTGGCCTACCTGGCCGCGACGGCCGCCGCCAACATCGAACCTGATTGGGCCAGGAGCCTCATTCACAACTACCTGGCCACGCAGGACGATACCGGCTTCGTGGATCGGCAGCCGGGCTTGGCCGGGCAAAGTCAGGGACTCATGATGATGCCCCTGCTTGCGCGCATGTCCTGGATTGTCTATCAACTGACCGAAGACCGCGGATTCCTCGCCGAAGTTATGCAGCCTTTGACCGCATTCTTCGAGCGCTGGCTGGGTGAGGACAAGGATGCCGACGGCGTGCCGGAATGGCGATCGGAACGGCAAATGGGCTATGTGGCTTTTCCTACCTTCGGTATGGGCCAGGGCTGGGCGCAAGGCGCCAATGTCCAGCAAATGGAGACGCCCGATCTGCTGGCCTATTTGATCTCGGAAGCGGATGCCCTTTCTTCGATTGCGCGGGAACTTGAGGACGAAGAAGCCGAAAATGAACTCGGACAAAGACTGAGCGATTTGCAAGATTCTCTGGAAGAATTCTGGGACGGCAACCGCTATACCTATCGCGATCGCGATTCCCACCTGACCAGCGACTCAATCGAGTTGCTGCGACGCGGGCCAGGCGACCAAATCCATATTATCGAGCGACCGCTCCCGGCGCCTGATCGGGTCATGGTTCGCGTTGTCGGCGGCGTCAACCAGGTGCCGCGTATCAGTCTTCGGCTCACCGGGCGGGACAGTGACGGCGAAGATTGTGTGATCGACGCCGATGTAGAGGCATTTGATTGGCATAATCGCCAGGGCGTCTATACAACCCGCCAAGCGCTCTCCTTTGTGCGTTCTATAGAAATTGAAGGACTTAGCCGAGTCTACAAAGTTTACGCCAAGACAATAGACAGCAGTCGTCTGGACATCAATCACCTGCTGCCGCTCTGGACCGGGCTGCTGGCGAAGGACCGCGCTTCGGCGCTGGTCGAATGCGCGCTGGATGAATCGCAGTTTCTCTGCCCGAACGGGATTACCATGGTCAGCCGGGGGGATCCGAATTTCGATCCCTCCAATGCGCGCGGCGGCGGCGGCATCTGGATGTATTTCTTGTCTTTAATCGGCGAAGGCATGGTCAAATCCGGTTTCCATCAGGAAGCGACGGACCTGATCAAGCGCGTTTTGACCAGCCTCTCCCAGGTGCTGGAACGCGACGGGCACTTGTCCCAGTTTTATCACGCCGAAGAGATCAAGGGTTTTGGCGAAGATCATCATATCGGCGGCATCGTTCCGCTTAAGCTATTTTTTGACGTGATCGGCGTACGGATCTTGTCGCCGCGGAAAGTTTGGGTCGGCGGACCCTTCACCTGGGAGCAGGAAGTCAAAGTAGAACAGCACGGCGTCGTCGTCGCCAGAAACGACGACGGCATTCAAATCGACTTTCCTTCCGGTCACAGCCTGTCATTAGCCGCTCACGCCGAGTGGCAAGCCGTGGCGGATCCGACGCCTGTCAAGACTGCCGACGAGGCGGCTCAGTTGCCCGCCCCTCCGGAACTTGATACTTTTTCCGACGACGAAGACGAAGGGAGGATACATATTGACATCGAAGCCGGGGAAGACGGTGCCGCTGCAAAGCCCCCGGACGCGCTCCAGGACCAGAAAACAGGCGCGACCGACGCCGACACCGAAGATTCAAATGCGCCGGCGGAGCAATAGGGGCTGGCGCAGCGCTGAAATGCCTGGACGCGCCTAAATGAGCCCCGCGCCCGGGGACGAAGCCCGCCCTGCCATACGGGTTACCGGTCTGCAGCCAAAACCTGACCACTAGCTATCGAGAACCAAACATGATTCAGATTCGCCGCGGCGCGCCTTCTCTCGATTCTCGGGAAACCCCGGACGCGCCGGTGCAATGGCGCCGGGTGCTGGCATATTTGTCCCCGTACAAGTTTCGGCTGTCCCTGGCTATCATTGGGGTGATGCTCAGCGCCGGGTTGAGCCTGGTCTTCCCGGCTGTCATACGCAGCGTGGTCGATTCGGTCTTTGAGGAGGCGAATCTTGCCCTGCTCGATGAGATTACGCTGCTTCTGCTGCTGGTATTCTTGGTCCGCTCTGTCGCAGCCTTCGTTCAGAATTACAACCTGAATTATGTGGGCGAAAAGATTGTCGTGGACATCCGACAAGAGCTTTACGCCCACTTGCAGTTTCTGTCAATCAGATTCTATACTGATCGGCGCGTCGGCGAATTGGTCAGCCGAATCTCCTCCGACGTCACCGTCGTGCGCACGGTCTTGACCGGCAATATCAGCACGCTCTTGCAGCAATCCCTGACACTGCTGGGGTCGATCGCCATCATGTTCTGGCTCAACTGGCGTCTCACCCTGTTTATCGTTGTGCTGATGCCGGTAATCGTCGGCGTCGGCTTTGTTTTGGGATCGGCGATACGCCGCATGAGCACGCGGGTCCAGGACGAAATCGCCGGCGCCACCGTCGTTGCCGAAGAAGTCTTTCAGAACATCCGCGAAGTGAAGAGTTTCGTACGTGAGAACTATGAGATTAAACGCTACAACCGAGCCATCGAGATCGCCTTTCGCGCCGCGGTTAAGTTGCTCACCCTGCGCTCAATCGTCGGTCCTGTCATCGGCTTCTTCGCCTTTGCTGGATTGGCGCTTATCTTGTGGTTCGGCGGGCGAGAAGTGCTGGATGGCAGGCTGAGCGCGGGCGAACTAATCGCCTTCCTGATCTATGGCTTGACCGTGGCGGGCAGCTTCGCCGGGTTGATCAACTTGTATTCGCAATTCCAGGAAGCGCTCGGCGCGACCAAACGCGTCTTCCAAATTCTCGATACAGCCCCCGATATTCAAGATTCAGCACCCGCGAAAGAACTCGCCCGTGTTGCTGGCAGCATCTCAATGCGCGATCTCAGCTTTTCCTATGAAGAAGGCAATGAAGTGCTTTCCGGCGTCAACCTCGATATTGATGCTGGCGAAATCATCGCGCTTGTCGGGCCCAGCGGCGCCGGAAAGAGCACCCTCTTCAACCTCATCCCGCGCTTTTATGACCCGGATGCCGGCGCCATTTCGATTGATGGACATGATATTCGCGACCTGACGCAGCGCAGCTTGCGGCGTCAAATCGGCATCGTGCCGCAGGAGACCTTGCTCTTCGGCGGCAGCATCCGCGAGAACATCCTCTACGGAAAACTGGACGCGGACGAAGCGGAATTGATCGCCGCCGCCCGGTCCGCCAACGCGCACGACTTTATCAGCGCGCTGCCCAAGGGCTACGAAACGATTGTCGGCGAGCGCGGCGTCAAACTCAGCGGCGGGCAGCGGCAGCGCGTCGCGATTGCCAGAGCCTTGCTGAAGGACCCAGCCATATTACTCCTGGACGAGGCCACCTCCAGCCTGGACAACGAGAGCGAGCAATTGGTCCAGGATGCCTTGGGCAAGCTGATGCGCAACCGCACGACCCTGATCATCGCCCACCGCTTGAGCACGGTGCGCATCGCGCATCGGATCGCGGTGCTTGATGCGGGACGCCTGATCGAGTTGGGCAATCATGATCATCTGATAGCGCAAGGAGGTCTGTATGCCAAGCTCTACCAGATGCAGTTCCGCGAAGCGGATCTGTTTTCAGTTGTCTAGCCGACACAGCGAGCGCGGATGCGGGAAAGCCTCTAATGAGCCCCCTCTTGTTCTTGCTCGCTGGCGCGATCGCGTGTTTTTTAATCTGGTGGCTGCTCATAGAGACCGAAGGCGTCTACCTCGGCAAGCGCGTCGTTGTCTGGCTTTACGATCTCTATGCCCGTCGTTACGACCGCGTCAAACAATTCGATGATTATGCGGATCAACTCTTGCTGGCGGAGCCGCTCCTGGATCGCCTCCGTCCCCAGGCTGATCCGCTGATTCTGGACCTGGCTACCGGCGCCGGGCGCCTGCCCCTGCTGATGGCTCGCAACGGACGTTTCGAGGGGCATGTGGTCGGACTGGATCACAGTCGCAAAATGCTCGATGTCGCCCAATCGAAACTCATGCGGGAACGCTTCGGCGAGTTCATATCCCTGGCTCGCGGCGATGCCATGGACCTACCCTTCCCGGACGGCGCCTTCGACGCCGTCGCTTGCCTCGAGTCCCTGGAGTTCTTTCCCGATGCCGAAGCCGCGCTAGCGGAGTTGACCCGCGTGCTTCGCCCGGGCGGCCTGTTGTTGACGAGCAACCGCATTGCTACCCGCTGGATGCCCGGTCGAACCCTCAGTCGCCCGCGACTGACGCAGATCTTAAATGCCTGTGCTATGTTGTCAATCGAATTTGAAACCTGGGAGGAAGATTACGACAAGGTCTGGGCGCGCAAAGCGAGCGGCACTGGCAGCGCATAGACAGAACAATCGCGCCAGAATAGACATCAACTGCGACTTTGCTACGAACCAACTCAAATTACAACCACCGAGGGCGCCGAGGACACAGAGTTTAGGGAATATTGACAACTATTCCTCTAAATCCGTCGCCAGCGGAGCTTCATCCGTCGCGCAGAAGCGCGCTTGAAATAAGAAATGACCTTTTGTTTCGTTGTTTTTCTCGGTGTTCTCGGTGTCCTCGGTGGTTAATAATCAGTCCGATTTTGCATCATGCCAGTCGCCATGATTTTGAAGCGATTGCCCTATTCCGCATTCTCATTACTTTCTTTGAATCACTTAGTTTGATAGAATCCGAAACCGCCTGCAAAGCTTACCCGCAAAGAGACGCCGCTCTTGAAACAACTCAACAAAGAACTGGAACAGCTAATTGAACAAGCGCTCGCGCGCGCAATTCATGTCGGTGACTTGCCTGAATTCGAGATTCCAGCCGTGCCGGTCAGCCCTCCAAAACGCGCGGGACAAGGCGATCTCTCGTACCCGGGCATGAGCTTGGCGAAACTGGCGCGCAAGAATCCGCTCGAGATAGCCAATCTGATCGCTGCGACGCTCCCGGGGGCGGACTTTATTGACAAGATCGAGGTCGCGCCACCTGGATTCATCAATTGCTTTCTCAGTGAATCGTATTTGAAAGGGCAAGTTGACCGAATCATCGAGGAGGGCGAGAACTTTTTCCAGCTCGATATCGGCGCCGGCCAGAAGGCGCAGGTCGAGTTCGTCAGCGCCAACCCCAGCGGACCCATCACCATCGGCCATACCCGTAACGCCGTTGTCGGCGACGCCATGGCGCGCCTGCTGGAAGCAGCCGGCTATGAGGTGCAGCGCGAATACTATTACAACAATGCCGGCAACCAGATGATCGTGCTGGGCAAGAGCCTGATGCTGCGCTATCTGCAGCAGTTGGGCGAAGACGTGACCTTGCTCGCAGACCATTATCAGGGCGAGTATTTGATCGAGATTGCCGCCGAATTAGCCGAGCTGCGGGGCGATGCCTTGAAAGATGAGACTTGGGCAACCTTCAAGGATATTGCCGAGGCCCGCATGTTCGATTGGACCAAGCGCTCGCTG
>DAOULD010000028.1:0-56182 GCA_034420635.1 Anaerolineae bacterium
AAGGCATTTACATCATCGACGATGAGGAAGACCCAAAGATAAAACAGAATAAAAGACGCAAGGATGACGCCCGGCAAAACCAAGGAACTCTTGACGCGAGCCCGCAGCCCGAGTATGCACAGCGCAAATATCATACCTGGCAACCAGCGGGAGAAGTTCGTGCTTTCCAACAGGCTTGGCAAGGCCTCCCAGTTGAGCTTAAGATCAACCAGAACGGAGAAACCGGCATTCAGAATGAGCCATCCCAGACCCGCCATAAAGCCGCCTATGATGGGATAGGGAATGTAGCGGATCAAGCCCCCGGCGCGCATAATGCCCAACAGCGCCAGAAAGCCCCCGGCAATTATCGAAGACAGCGCGAGTATCAAATACGTGGTCGCGAACAGCAGTTGCGGCGGCATATCGGCCGGCGCCGCGCCAATCACGCTTGCGGCGATCATGCCCTGGATCACCACCGTAGGGCTCTGCGGAATTACCAGCGTCGCATGGTCCGAGCTGAAGAGAGAGGTGACAAGAACAGCGACAATTTCGCTGACCAGCACAATACCAAGCCCGGCGGCAAAGTAACCCGCCAGCTCGCCTTGGAACACCAGCCTGGCGTAGGCCGGCATCGCGCTGGCCATGAGCAGCCAGATGATGGCGCTCACGAACAAGCTTCGTAGAATAAGCGAAGGCTGGAGCGCGACCTTTACGGTTTCGCGAAGGCTTCGAGCAGGCTTGTCGAAAGAAGCTAGTTTTTCCATATCGAACGGGTAAGTCGTGATAGACGGATCAATAATATACTTTACCACCAGCGTGAACCTGTTGCGAACATGCAATGGCTGCTGGCCCAGATCGAGCCACGGACGGGTGTATTTCAATATTTTGGCAGAATGCTCTAGGAACGACAAAAGCGCATCGCCCTTTGACGGGTTCTACGTACGGATTCACCACAGAGGCGCAGAGCGCACAGAGATTTCAAGAAAAAACTTCGTGTTCTTCGTGTCTTTGTGGTTAATTTTGCTTTTGAACGGCAAAGCCATGTAATTTGCCAATAATCTGAAATGCACCCGCCACGGACCGCTTATTTTGGATTGTTGCCGGAACTGTGTTATCTTCTGCTTACAGTATGAGTGCGCGATCTTCACAGCTAAGATGCCTTTGATTTTATTAGATATTTTCTGAACCCTAGATGCCCGTTGAACAGCTTGCCTATCAGCGCCAATGTGACCAGCTTGCAGAGCGGACGCGCCGCGATAGCGAAGCGTCCGCGCCGCAGCAGGCGCTGGATGGGCATTTGAACATGCTGCGGGAAGACCACAGGTTTCCGTAGCCGAGAAGCGCGCAGGAAAGGCAAATATGAACGACTTTGAGAAATACGAATTTGATCGCCTGGGTTACATCGTTATCCCGAATTTTCTGAGCGACGCCCAGGTGGAGACCCTGTCCGCGGCGATCGACGAGGCGGAAGCGCACGCGCTTGCGGAGGCGCATCGTCCGCCGGACAAGATCAGCGCCTACGGTCTTGAATATCGACATAACTCCGAACGAGGCTATTTCGCCAGCGGCGCCAGGGAAGAAGGCAGTACCCTGATCATCGAGGATTTCTTCAATTTCGACCCAGCCTTTGACTTTTTGATTGGCCACGAGCAGACCATGGCCTACATACAGTCCATCGTCCAGGAACGTCCCACGATCAACAACTGCGAGATCCGCATTCGTTATCCCGGCAACCAGACCCGTTCGCACATGGGTGGACCAGTCGGTCGGAAACACCGCTATTATTATTCGGGCCAAGGCATCGACTGCATGATGGTGCGCATGGTCTACTTCGTGCATGATGTGGGACCGGGCCAGGGCGAATTCTGCGTGGTTCCCGCCACCCACAAGAGCAATATGGCTTCGCCTTATGAAGGCGCGGATCCCGACCGGGAACCGGGCATGATCGGCCTGCCGGTCAAAGCCGGCGACGCTATTTTGTTCACCGAGAACCTGCGCCACGGCGGTTTCACCAACCGCTCCCAACAGACGCGTAAAACCCTGCATGTCGGCTATGGTCCCTTTTGGATGAAATCGCAAAACCACAGCACCATGGACGAAGAGCCCTACGTCCTGCCCGGCACATTCGCTCGTTTGACGCAAGAGCAACGGCTGCTATTCCGCGCCTGGCCCACCCTGCTGGAAAACGGCAGCGAATCATGATCGAGATTGAGCGATATGAGCTGGCCGGCATCCCTTGCATCACGATGCGCGATACGCGCGTCGAGCAAGCCCCGGTCATCATTCGCTACCACGGTTGGACCGGGGACAAGGGGACCGTTGAGACCCCGGATCAAAGCCTGGCGCAGTTGGCTTCAGTCGGCTTTCTGGTGGTGGCGCCCGACTGCTATGAACATGGCGAGCGCAAGACCGATGCCTGGTTTCGCGCGCAATTCAACGGCTGGGCTTTCATCTGTGAAGCGATGGACAAAACGCGGCAGGAGGCGGCGGCGCTCTTTGAGGCTGTCATGGCTTTGCCCTTCAGTTCCGACAGGCGCCCGCAAGTGGCGGGCGGATCCATGGGCGGGTTGATCGCGCAGATGGTCTTCGCCGAGAACAAGGCTTTTGTCTCGATGGTATCGGTAGTCGGGCGCTCCAGCTTTTACCAAGCCGATGAATGGTGCCGGGCCGCGCAGCGCGGCGCCTGGCCCGACGACTGGTGCGCGGAATACGCGACCCAATCGCATCCGGAACGCTTTAGCGATCGGCCCGTCTTGTTCATTGACGGCGGTCTCGATACCGATTGCCCGGCCGCCATCAATGCGGAAACGGCGCGCTTGATAAATGCGCAGGGCGGGCAAGCGGAACATTTCGTGGATCTGAACGCCGGTCACGGATTCTCGCCACTCATGCGAAGGAAGTTCCTTGACTGGCTGGTGGCGCACGGGCAGCCGCCCTTGATGGCAGGTTAGGTCAGCTTCACCGGCGAATGGATTCCAGAGGAGAAACAGGAAATGGGACATGATGTAGACCAGATTGTCGCGGAGATGGATGAGCGCAGCTATTGCATCATTCCTTCGGTGATTTCGCCGGAAAAAGCCGACAAGGCGCGCGTTATTTTGGAAGGTCTGCTGGAGGCGGAAGCGACCGACGCGTCCCGCGCGGCGAAAACACAGCGCGTCGGCGGCATTGCTGTCAAACACCCGATCTTTGTCGAGCTTATGGCGCATCCACTGATCGTGGCGATCTGGAAAAAATATCTCGACGAGGATGTGGTTTGTTCGACCTGGACCGCCAATACCAGCTATCCCGGTTTCGGCACCTACAAATGGCATCCGGATTTTCCCTACCAGTGGCTGAACTATCCCTGGCCGAAGAGCCGGATCAGTGGGCAGACGATTTGGCTGCTCAACGACTTTTCAGAGGAGAACGGCGGCACCGGCATCTTGCCCGGCAGCCACCGCAAAGGGCATCGCCCGCCGGCGGATATGATCGACAAATGGCACCCCGACGGCGAGATCCTGACCGGCCTTCGCGGCAGCGTGATGGTTTATCACGGCGCGACCTGGCACACGGCCCGCCCCAATAACAGCGACAGGCCGCGCAGCGCCCTTTTGGGCATGTATACGCGTCCCTGTTATATTACGCAGGAGGACATGCTCGCTCAACTTAGATTCATCGCTGAGCCGTCCGATATCGTGAAGCAGTTGATGGGAGCCAAGCGCTTTCAGCCCGGCATTGTGGCCAATCGGTAGCCTGCGACATCCATCGTCTCGGCAGGAGCGCGCAAAAGGCAGGGATGAGCTTGAAAGGAGGAGAAATCGACTGGTACAAGTTCAGTGAGTAATCGACCGTTGCAAATAACGAAGGATAGAGGAGAACGAAATGTTTTATGCAAGACGAGGACTGTTAATTGCTGTTTTGATTTTGGTGTCGGTCTGCCTGCTAGGCAGTGCCGTTGCCCAAGACGAGGAACTGGTATTTGGCGATCTGCCGCGCAGCGAGACCTTCATTGTCGCCTCGCAGGCGCCGCACAACGATGTCTGGGACAGCTTCAACTACTATCAAGCGCCGACCTATAACAACGCCACTGGCTATGCCAACGTGATCGTTGAGCCGTCCTTCATCACCAGCCATGATTTCCACGCCTGGCTGGCGCAATCCTGGGAATACAATGAAGACGGCACGGAAATGACGCTGGTTATCACCGAGGGCGCCAACTGGAACGATGGCACGCCCTTGACGATGGACGACTGGCTCTTCACCCTCCAATACAATCAGGAAAACGCCGACAAAGGCATCAACTGGTCGTCATTCTTGAGGGATGTGACCTGGAGCGCCGAGGGCAACGAGATTGTCTTTTCCCTGCCGGAGCCAAACTGGCGCTTCCATTACAACTTCACCGGCATCGGCACATTCACCCCCGTGCCCAAGCACGTTTGGGAAGGCCAGGACCCGACCACCTTCAAGAACCCGGATGCCATCCATTCCGGTCCCTACCGTCTGGTTAGCAGCAACGCCGACACCCGCACGACGATATGGGAGCGGCGCGATGACTATTGGGATCCGGATCGCATGCCGGCGCCGAAGTACATGGTCTGGCTGAAGCGGCCCGAAGCCGATGTGGCCGTCTTCGAATGGGAAGAGGGCAACTTTGATCTGGGGCGGATGCCAAACAGCGTTATGATACGGATGATGAGCGCAAATCCGCATATCAAGCCGCTGGTGCACCAAGATCCCTGCCCGCGGGGCCTGATATTTAATACCACGGTTCCGCCGCTGGACGACAATATGTTCCGGCGCGCGCTGGGCTTGCTCTTGAACCGGCAGGCGGTCGCCAACCTTGCCAACGTTCCCGGCTACGTAACGCCAGTGCTTTGGCCAAACCTCGGCAGTCCCGATGAGAACTACTACGATGCGGCGGCGGCAGAGGAATTCCAGGTGACCACCTTCGATCCGGAAGCGGCGGCGGCGCTGCTGGATGAAGCCGGTTATCCGCTGGTCGACGGCGCGCGCGTCGATAAGGACGGGGAGCCCATTTCGCTCGATGCCCTGTACATCGACATCGGCAACCCGGGCTGGACCGTCTGGGCTTGGCTGCTTTCCGAGCAAGCGCAGTTGGTCGGTATCGAGATCAACCCGCGTCTGCTCGACATCCCGACCTTCTTGACACAGGGACCAAACGGCGAGTTCGACATCATCTTCCGCTGGTTCTGCGGCAACTTGCCCGGCGACCCCATCGCGCTCTTTGAGGGCTTGCACTCCGACTACGCCCTGCCCATCGGCGAACGCACGGGCGGCGTCCCGGGCCGCTACAGCAACCCCGACATGGACGCGATCATCGAGCAACTGAGAACCGCCAACCCGGCTTCGGAGGAAGCGCAAGCGCTCTTCCAGCAGGCTTATCGACTTTGGGCGGAGGAAGCGCCTTACGTGACCTTGTACGGCGAGAATGAAGGCGTGGTCTTCAACACCGAATACTGGACGGGCTTGGCAGTGGGCCAGGCTTGGGTGCACTGGACGCCGGCCGCGCGCCAGATCATCGACTTCCTCGAACCAGCCAATAGGTAGTTCGCCGCTTGCGGGTTCGCCGTTCGCCTTCGAGAGCGGCGAACCCGCCCATAACCATCAATAACCAGGTTTATTCAGTGACATCACAGTGACTGCGAACTCTGACGCGCGCGCGGGAGAATCCGCGGCGGAAGGGCCGGACGCCGGACGGCGCGAAGTCTTCCAGTACGCGGTACGACGCTTCGGCGTTTATCTCTTCACGCTTTGGGCGGCGATCACCGTCGCCTTCTTTGTCTTTCGCCTGGTGCCGGGCGACCCGATGAATATCCTGCTGGGCAATTTGACGCGAGCGGAGGGGCGACAGCGGGATGCGGCAGCGGAAGAAGCTATCATCGCCCACTATCGGGAAATCTTCGGGATGGATGATCCGCTGCCGCTGCAATATGTCAATTATCTGCGCAAGGCGATCCTGGGCGGCTTAGACCTGGGTCCCTCCTTCGTGGAATACCCGGCGCAGACAAAAGATCTGGTCTTCCGGCGAATGCCCTGGACAATCGGCATTTTCACCACATCGGTGCTATTGGCTTGGATCGTAGGCACGGGCTTGGGCGCGCTTATCGGCTGGCTGCAGCGCAGCCGTCTGTCCCAGCTAGCAGTGGTGATTTCCACCTTGCTGCAAATCACGCCGGTTTATCTGGTCGCCCTGGGTCTGATCATCTACGTCGGCTACATCTGGCGCGTACTGCCCGCCGGCGGTCCTTATGCCCGGCACTTGCAGCCTGAATGGACCTGGGAATTCATCAGCAGCTTGCTGACACATGCGATTCTGCCCATGCTCTCCAACATGATCGTCATTGGCGCCGGTTTCACGCTGGGCATGCGCGCCCTGATGATAAGCGTGCTGGGCGAGGATTACTTAATATTTGCGCGCGCCAAGGGCTTGTCGCCTTTCACCGTGCTCAAGGATTACGCCTTCCGCAACGCGTTGATTCCCCAGGTCACGGCGCTTGCCATCATCGTGGGCGCTACATTGAATGGGACATTTATCATTGAAGTGCTTTTCCAATTGCCCGGTTTGGGCACCTTGTTCGTCCAAGCGATGGGGCTGCGCGATTTCAATACCATGCAGGCTGTTGTTCTCTTCTCTATATTCGCCGTCCTGACGCTGACGCTGATCGTCGATCTGGCGCTCCCCCTGCTCGATCCCCGCATCCGGAGGACAGCATGAGGAATCCCAGCATCATCGCCGGTTCAATCATGCTGGCGCTGATTGTGGCGGTTGCGCTGGCGGGTCCGTCGCTGGTCAGCGAGTTGCTTTTCCCCGGCGAACGGCCGGGCATGCGCGGCAGCTACCGCCCCTACCAACTGGATTCTATTGAACATCCCATTGGCACTGACGGCGATGGCCGCGACGGGCTGATGGTTTTCATTTCCAGCATTGGACCTTCCCTGCAAATCGGCTTGATCGCGGGGGCCACTTCCACGGGACTCGGCGTCGTGATCGGCTTTCTCGCCGGCTACGCGCGCGGGCGGCTGGATACGCTGTCGCGCATTCTGATCGATATGGTGCTGGTCATTCCCACGCTGCCTCTGCTGCTGATGTTGGCGGCTTATATTGATCGTTGGGACTTGTACAAGCTTTCGCTGATACTGGGCTTGTTCGGCTGGTCATTTGTGGCTCGCGTCATCCGGCCGCAAGTGCAGAGCTTGCGCGAACGCAGTTATGTAGATTTGGCTGTGCTCTCGGGCGAGAACGCGCTGGAGATCATTTTTCTGGAACTGCTGCCGCCATTGTTGCCCTATATCGGCTATGTCTTTTCCTTGAGCATCGTTGGCTCCATGCTGGCTGAAGCCGGCTTGCAGATCATTGGCTTGGGCGCGGGCGGCTTGCCAACCCTGGGTTTCATGATCGCCAAGGGCTTCCGCGAAAGTGTCATCGCCGTGGGATTGTTGGGCCAGATGCTACTGCCGGCCGGCGCCTTGATCTATGTCTTCCTGGCGCTGAATCTGATCAACACCGGCTTGGACGAGGTCTTCAACCCGCGCCTGAAAACCACGGTAGAGGGGAAGTGAGGCCATGCCGGCGCTCCTGGAAATCCGCGGTTTATCGGCCGGGCTGCAAGGGCGCCGGTCCATAACGCAGGTTGTCAGCAACGTTGATCTTGACGTGCAGCGCGGCGAGATCCTGGGCGTGGTCGGTGAATCCGGTTGCGGCAAAAGCACGCTGGCGACCGCCATCATGCGCCTGCTGGTACCGCCACAGGTATTGCAATCCGGATCCATGACCCTGCGGCTGAAGGATGGCAAGACCCACGAATTGCTAGATCTGCCGGAAACCGACTTGCGTCAGCTGCGTTGGCGGCACCTGTCCTATATTCCGCAGGGCTCGATGAATTCCCTGAATCCGGTTTTGCGGATAGAGCGCCAAATGACGGACACATTGATCCAACACGGCTTGTCCAGAGAGGAAGCGCTAAAACGTTCCATCGCGGCGCTGGAATTGGTCAACCTCGAACCCAGGCTGCTGGATAGTTATCCGCACGAATTGAGCGGCGGGATGCGCCAGCGGGTTATCATCGCCGCTGCGGTGAGCATGCGCCCGGCTTTGATCGTGGCCGACGAATTGACGACCGCGCTGGACGTGGTCACGCAGCGACAACTCCTCCAGGAATTGGCCGCCATCCGCGACGAATTGGGCGCGACCATCCTCATCATCACGCACGATATGGGCGTGGTCGCGCAGATCGCCGATCGAGTCGCCGTCATGTATGCCGGCAAGGTCGCCGAACTGGGTATGGTGAATGACATCTTCGAGTCCCCGCTGCATCCCTATTCGCAAGGGCTGATCGGGTCGATTCCGCGGGAGGGCGGTCATCGAGTGGAAGGCTTGCCGGGCGAAGCGCCCAGCCCCTGGAATTATCCCGCTGGCTGCCGCTTTCATACCCGTTGCCCGCATGTTATCGACCGCTGTCGAGCGCAAACGCCGACACTGTTGCCGCAAGGCGACGGGCGCTGGACGGCTTGCCACCTATATGAGCCCGAGGTCCTTTCCAATGCGTGACTTGCTGGTCGTGGAGAATCTGCAGCAGGTATTCGGCGGGAGGACCCGGACCTACGCGGTGGACGGCGTGAGCTTTCGCATACCCGAGGAACCGGCGATCGTGAGCCTGGTTGGCGAGAGCGGCAGCGGCAAGTCGACCATCGCCCGCATCATTTTGGGACTGTTGCAGCCGACGGCGGGCCGCGTACTTTATGAAGGAACTGATATCTTCACACGAGACCGCAAATGGAATCGCAAATTCCGCGGCGAAGTGCAGGCGGTCTTTCAAGACCCCTACAGCGTCTATAACCCAGTTTATAAGGCCGAGCGCGTTTTGAAGCTGGTCATCCGCAAATTTGGCCTCGCCAAAAGCAAAGCCGAAGCGCAAGCGCTCATGGAAGAGGCGCTGCGAGCGGTAGACTTGCGGCCCGAAGAAGTGCTCGGCAGGCATCCGCATCAATTGAGCGGGGGGCAGCGGCAACGATTGATGCTGGCGCGCGTCTATCTGATGCGACCGCGCCTGATCATCGCCGACGAACCGGTTTCGATGATCGACGCCGGCATGCGCGCCTCATTCTTGAACATCTTGCTGGACTTCCGGGAGACGCATGGCATCTCGACCCTGTTCATCACCCACGATCTGTCGACGGCCATGTACCTGGGGGGCGAAATCATCGTGCTCTACCAAGGCAGGATTATGGAACGGGGTCAGACGCGGGGCGTCATGAAGGACCCGCAGCACCCGTATGCGCAGTTGCTCATCAGCTCGATCCCGACGCCCGACCCTCGCAAACGCTGGGAAGAAGATCTATCGGCCGGTCCTCTGGCCGAGGTCGGGTCCGGCATATCCTCGGGGCGCGACCGCTGCCTCTTTGCCGAGCGCTGCCCGGCGGTCATGGATAGATGTTGGGGCGCGCGTCCGCATTTGCAAGCGGCAAACTCGGATGGCATGTCGGAACCTGACCGAGACGTTGCTTGTTACTTGTACCAGTGATCTTCCGCATTGCGCGCCATCCCGGGTCATGTTCATTTATTAAATGATGTTGAAAAAGAGGTATTTCCTATGAGCAATGAAAACTGTCCTGCGACAATCTCATTGAGTGGCTCCGACTGGTTTATCCAGGAAGATGCTGCTGGCGCGGGTGTAGACCAGGGTTTTCACGAGGCGGACATCAAGGCGCCGGGCTGGATTCCCGCCCGGGTCCCAGGCAATGTGCAAGCCGACCTGGAAGCGGCGCAACAGTTGCGGCCGCTCTGGTATGGCGCCGGCGACCCGCGCCTGGCGGATGTGGCGCAGAAAGACTGGTGGTATCGCCACGACTTTGACGCGCCGGAATCCTTCGCCGACAGACGTCTCAAGCTCGTCTTTGATGGTGTGGACTACGCCTGCGAAGTCTGGCTCAACAGCCAGTATCTGGGAAAGAACGCGGGCATGTTTCGCCGTTTCGCTTTTGATGTCGCTGGCGTCATCAAACTGGGCGAAGTCAACCAATTGGCGGTTCGGATTGAGCGCATACCGCCCGAGCTGGCGCATATCCTCGCTGCTTCGGACGGCGCCATGAGTGGCGGCGGCGAGAACTACCCGCGCGAATGGGGTCCCGATTTCTTCGTCAACGGCATTAACCAGACGCGGCAGTTGCTGCAAGACCTCAAAAGCCCCACCAATTACGGCTGGGACTGGGGCGTGAATATCTACACGCTGGGCATCTGGCAGGATGTCCGCCTGGAGGCCACAGGACCCGCGCGTATTGAATGGCTGCAAGTTTTGACCGAAGTCCGTGACGATCACGGTTCCGCCAAGGTCCGGGCAAAGCTGGAGATCGACAGCCTGAGCGAGGCGGATGTAACAGCCCGCGTCCTTGTTCACGGGCACGGCAAGCCCGTGGCGGCGCGGGTTGACGCGGCGCTAGACCGCGGGAAAAACATAATCGAAGCTGATTTAATCCTGGACGAGCCGGCGCTGTGGTGGCCCAACGGCCAGGGTGATCAGCCGCTTTACACGCTGGAGGCGCGTCTGGAGGATTCGGGGAGCGGCGGAGCCCTGGACGAACGGTCGACCCGCTTTGCACTGCGCGATATCCGCTGGGAACAGGTAGCGGGCGCGCCACCCGACTTCATCAACCCTTATCAACTGGTCCTCAACGGTCGGTCCGTGCGGATGCTGGGCTCGAACATCCTGCCGCCGGATCTGCTTTTTGGCCGCATGAACGAACGCGGGCTTCGGCTCATCCAACTGGCGGCGGAGGCGGGCATGAATACGCTGCGCGTTTGGGGCGGCGGCGTATTTCCAAGCGAGGCGATGCTCGACCTGGCTGACGAACTCGGCATCATGCTGTCGCAAGAATTCCCCATGTCCAGTTGCCGCCCGGAGACCGATGCCGTATTCCTGGCGAATCTGGAGGCGACGATTAGCCAGTTGGTCAAGCGCTACCGCAACCACCCCTGCATCATCGAATGGTCCGGCGGCAACGAGATGTGGTGGTTTCAGGGCGATGACCACGCCGCGCTGCATCTGCTTGAGCGCATTGTCGCCGAGGAAGACACGCGGCTTTTCCGCGCGACCTGTCCCATCCAGGGCGCGCGTCACAGTCCCTGGCACTATGATCCGGAAACGCATTACGCGCACTATGACGACGAAAACCTGCTCGATACCGGTTGGCGGCGCGGCGAGCACAAGATGATGCGCTATGGCGAATTTGGCTGTCATTCGCTGGCGCACCTGGAGGTCTGGCAGCGAGAGATTCCGCCCGCCGTCCACTGGCCCGCGTATGACGAGGAAGACCCGATCCTCATTCGCAAGAATGTCGTGCAAGCGGTCTTCACCAAAGAGCACTGGATGATGAAATCCATCCTCGAATCCCTCTTTGGATCGATTGATTCGCTGGAAGCGCTGCTGGAAGCGGGCCAATATCTGGGCGCGCATGGCTTGCGTTACGCGGTCGATGCCCTGCGGCGGCGGGGTAGAAGCATCGGCGGCATAACCACCTGGGTGATGAACGAACCCTGGCCCAACGGCGGCGGACCCTATCTGGTGGATTATGACGGCCGACCGCTAATGATTTACGACTTCTTGAAGGACGCCCTGGCGCCCGTCAGCCTGTCACTGCGCCACGCCTCCAACTTATTCGATCCCGCAGTGGGATTGGAGGCCGAATTATGGCTGGTCAGCGATGCGCCGGAGCCCTGCCACGACCTGCGCTGGCGCTGGCTGGCGCGTGACATGACCGGCGCTGTCCTGGTTCAAGACGAGGGTCGCGCGTCAATACAGCCCCTGGAAGCCTTCCCGTTGGGAGCGATTAAAACCGGCGCGTTTGACAGGGACGCTCAGGGAGCGCTGCTGGTTGAACTGCAGTTGAGCGACGGGAACGGGACCATTCTGTCAGAACGCGCGCATCTATTCGGCTCTGCAGGAGCGCAAAGCCCCCTTGCCGTTTTCTTGCCCGGGATCGACGCGGGCGATCAAGCCGTCAAGCGCGCAACCCTGCGCGCGGCCGTCGTTTCGCATCAGTCGGACAGCGAAGGCGAAACTATGCAAATCGAATTGAGCAATCTTGGGGATATGACCGCCCTTTTCTGCGAGCCGCACCCGCTGCTTGCCTACCGCACCGATATCAACATCGAGGGCAATCATACTTGTATTGCGCCCGGCGAGACGCGCCTGATGACCGTCTCCGCGCCCGCCGACTCATGGGCCGGGCTCACCTTGTTACAGACCGGTTGGCGGCTCTCTTGCTGGAATGCTGATGACGCGCTCATCCCGCCAAGCGACGATGTATTGTTCTCCATAGGCCGGCGGGACGCGACGACCCGCGGCTACCTGGGCTACGACGATCTGTCCCGCATCGACGACATGCCAGACCTGACGCTTGAAGGCAATCGTCCTGATCCGGCGGGGTTGCCCCTGCTGTTGACAAGCGATCGGAGCCTCCGCTTCGGATTCGATGTCACGCGAGGTTGGGATCAGCCGGCGCGCTTGCGTTTGCATACGGCTGATCAAGACAGCGCCTGCGCGCCCCTTGTGGCGGTGACGATCAACGGGCAGACCTTCGATGGGGTTCTGAAGCCCGGACTGGGCATACAGAACGAGGATCCCGCGCATTTGGCTTTCCCGCAGACGATTGCATTTGATCTACCGGCTGGGGTGCTCAAAAAAGGCCGCAACACCCTTGACGCGCGAATCAGCAATTCAAGCTGGTTTTCCTGGGATGCTATTGATTTGACGACGGGCCCGGTTTCCTGATTCGTGAAATGCCTCAACTGAGGGTTCAGGCGACACGCAGTAATGTACTATTATCAGGCTATCTTTTAATGCCTGCTGACCTTGCGCCCGCGCGCTTCTAAGTGTATACAAGGCTGTATCAAGCCCGCGAGCGCGCGGCCAGCGATGCGGCGGACGCGCTACATCGATGCCCGTAGCCCGCTGGGGATAATGGCCATTGAGTAACCCATTCTCGTGAGAAGATCACACACCGAAACTCCGGCGCTGGTCGCCTTGCGCGCTTGGCGGCCGGAGCCGACGTAAAGCAGGGAAACTGTGCTTTCAATAGAGGCATTAATCCGCATCCTGATTTCCCTGCTCTATATTCCGACCTGCCTGTTTGTTTACTGGCGGCTATTCCCGCGCCTGTCGTCAACATCCAAGCTCTTGCTGAGCTTCCTGCTGGCGGCGCAAATATTTGTCATAGCGCTGTCGCTGGGAATCCAGCCTACATCCCACTTCGAGCGCTGGTTCTGGGACCTTAATCAGGAAGGGAATATTGCAGCCACCCTTGCATCTGCGCAACTGGCGCTTGTCAGCGCTGTCGCTTTCGTTGCTGCGTGGCTTATCAGGGTGTGGCAGACCTGGCGTCGTCTCTATATGGCGGGGCTCGGTCTGGTTTTCCTTTTCTTTGCCTGGGATGAGTTCTTCCTCGTGCACGAGCAGATTAACAATTGGGAAATATTCTACACTGCGCTCGGCGCGGTGGTCGTTGCGGCAACGCTGCTTGTCATTACGCGCTCGCCAGCGCAGTCACGGAAATGGCACATTTGTCTGCTGACCGGCTTGGCGATAAGCGCCACAGGCGCTATTCTGCTTGAATCTCTGCGAATACCAGCGATCTGCGACGAATTGGGGTTCTTGCCTGAAGCTGGCAGATGCCAACTCTTTATCGTGGAAGAATCTCTCGAATTCCTGGGGATTTGGCTAACTCTGATCGCAGTGCTGGGCCTGTTTTCCGGCGCGGGATCGCGGCCACGTCCACTTGCTAGCGCCTTCTTGTTCGTCCTGCCATTGTTATGGATCGTTGTTCTCTCTCCGTCTATCCTTGTTGCCTTCCTTGATTTTCGCTTCCTTCATCAGCCTGCATCGGTAAAGTATGAGCCGGGCGCGGAATTGCAAGCCTACCGAATTGACCACGACGAAAGAACATTCGCCCTGGATTTATTCGCGTCAACAGTCGATTGGCATGACTATAACGACTTGGGTTATTCCCTTCATCTTGTCGATCAGGCCAGCGGTGAATCCCTCGCCGGCACAGATGCCTCCGCTAGTCGCCAACAACGCTGGAGGATCGCTGGCAGGAGTTACTACTTCTGGATGTACAAGCAACGCTTGTCGGTTCAGTTGTCGTCTCCCTTACCAACCAATCGCGCGCTCCAGATGGTGCTGACCCTCTGGCGCGAGGAGGGCGATGTTTTCCCGCGCCAGAGAATCATCTCAAGCAGCCTTCCTCTTCTAAATGATACGCAGGTTATCCTCGGCGAGTTCGTATTTCCCGCAGAGGCCCCCGTGTCCTCGTCCGTTCCAGTGGCCAAGTTTGAGAATGGCTTCACGCTCGACGCTATTGACTTTCCTGAACGCGCCCGCGTCGGTGAAACAGTGCCTATGTCGTTTACCTGGCGCGCCGACAAAGACGGCCTCGAGGATATCGTGCAGTTCCTGCATTTTGATCATGAAGAGAGCGACGCCTGGTGGGGCCATGACCAGCAGCCACTCGGCCCGCGCTTGCCAACCCGGCTGTGGTATAGCGGTCTTGCGGACTCAGAAATCTGGGAGGTTGCCCTACCGGCCGACCCTGCGCCTGGACGGTACCTAGTGTACACCGGGCTCTATCGCGCTAGCGATCTAGCGCGGCTGCCGGCCAGCGATGCGGAGGGCGCCCCCTTTGTCGACGCCCGCGTGCCGCTGGGTGTGCTGATCGTTGAGGGGGCTTAGGCGGTGGATAGTAACTTCTCCGCAGCAGCGCGCTTGTCGCGTTGCAGTAGATCCGTGAAATGGCTTAAACAATCTGTATGAGAACCAGACTTAGCCTGTCGCCTCGTTTTTCTCTCGTACCTGCGTTGCTGACACTCAATACTACGCTGCTGGTTCTGCTTGCGCTGGCGATACTTGCTATGCCTGCCCCTGGCATTCAAACCGGCTTCGGCGGAGCAACTGTCGACATCCGGGCGGATAGAGCGTGGGTATTGTCTCCGGGACAGTGCGTGAACATCACATGGCAATTGGAAGGCATAAAGTCGCTATACATTGATGGACAGGGCAAAGTCGGCGCCGACGAGATGACTTTCTGCCCTGGTATCGACGCTACGAGCCTGAATTTTGAAGTCACGGCTGCAAATGGCGAAGCGCGTACTTATTTTCTCAAGTTTCACTATCTGCCGGCGGCTACAGTATCCAGTCTGGCGTTGCTGGCGCTTATGCTTCCTTTTATCATCGCCTGCTATTATTTTGCGACCATGCGGTTGGCGGAGTCCCCTATCTCGGGCCTCTCGCCGCTGCTTGCGCTGGCGGCATTGCTGCTCGTTTGCCTGCTGATGCAAACTGTCCTGTCCTTTACTATCGACGATGCGCTAAACGGCCTTGGGAATCTTTTCACCAGCCAGTCTTGGTACCTTTTCGGCTGGGTTGTGGCAGGGTTGGTATTCATCCCGCTGGCAATTCAATCGCTGTGGCACAGATGGCGCAGCGGATTTCGCGAGGACTTCATTGTCATAGGCGCGTTCTTTGCATTGATTTTGCTGCTGTACCTGCCTTTCGGCTTCGATTTTGTCTGGCACTGGGAAGAGTGGGTTTTCCAAGCCTTCCTGGAAGGCAGGGCATCAAGGGCGGATAGCGAAGTTACTTCGCGTTTCTGGTTGCTCATGCTTTATCCATTGGCAAACATCTTGGACGCAAATCCTATTATCTTTTACCATCATTTGCATATTTTTTTGGCAACCTCCAAGCTGGTCTTGCTCTATGCCATCGTTCGCAAATTTGGCGTCGCTCCATTATATGCCTTCCTTTTCACGATGCTTTCGATGGTATATCCGGTAAACACTCTCTTGATGTCGTCGCGGTCGGTGCTGTACGCATTTTCGATGTCAGCGCTCTTTGCGGCGGTATATTTGACATTGCTCTTTATGGACAAGCCTAGCAGATTACGGCTGTTAGGTATTTTACTGGCGTTATTGTTCAATGTCGGCTCTTACGAAAACGCCTATATGATCATCGTCATTGCGCCGATTCTATGGTTCTGGCGCAGCCCCCGTTGGACCAGCCGCAACTTCAATCTGACCGTGATCTGGTATCTCATGCCGGCAGCGAAATTGATCTATCTGCTCATTCTTGCCAATGCCAGTCGGAGATTCTATGGAGACTGGCAACTGTCCAATGTGCCCGAGCAAGGGCGCTCGCTCCTCGAAGCGATAAGTCACTACCTGGGCGTGGTTGCAAACGTGTATCTTCACACCTTTATCCATGGATGGCGAGAAGCCTTCAATTCCCTTGGTCGCAATGCCTGGCTTGCGCCAACGTTGACCGCGCTTCTGTTAACAGCGGTCGTCGCGGTCTATCTGGCGCGCCGCTCGAAAGACGCGCGCTTTCCGTCACGGCGAAAATTGAGTCAGTCGACGCTCGCTGGGCTGTTTTTCATTCTGCCCGCAATTGCAGTCCTGATGTGGTTCGAAACCTACCAGAACGAACTTTTTCGTATCTACATATATGTGCCCTTCGGCGCGGCAGCGGTCGTCATGAGTCTTTTGCTTTTGCTTGTCTCGCCCGTGAAGAACCTTCGCCTGCGCCAAGCTGCCCTTGTCTGCCTGTGCCTGATGCTCATGTTTCCCGCAGCGTCGCGCCTGTTTGTCCAGCATGCCTCATTTGTCAAAGGCGCAAACGCCAAAGCAAAAGCGCTATCCCAAATAGTGGAACAGGCGCCTTCCTTTGACGATAACGCGAGACTAATTATAGTAACCGATATGTCGGACGCCGCCCTCTACCAAAACGGAATCCTCGAGTTTTGGAAAAATATGCTGGACAGCGCCATTTACCTGCTTTATCAAGAGGGGCGTCCGAGCGTCTCATTACTGTGCAGATTCCAGGACCGCTGCAGCAAGGACGATCTCAGCATAAAGATTAACAACATAGAACAACTGACGGATTTCAGCAAAGTTGTCCTTTTCCGCCTAAAGGACGATCTTGACATCGAATTGCTGCTCCAACTGCCGACGGAACTTGATAGCGCGCTGAACCATACATACAACCCTGAGCGCCTGATCGACAGATCCGCGCCGATTCCGTCGCGCGCCCGTATCTGGTTAGGCAATCTACAAAACTGAATTCATTCCAGGAAACACGCGACTGACAATAACCAATAACGCGCCTTTCCAGCCGATGCCAACGCACCCTCGACAATCCCCGACCATGCGCTAGAATACGTCGCCTGCATTCAACATGACACGCGCCAATTCGCTCGGCACCAGGCAACGGAACGCGAAGTCGCGCGACAATTAGGGAGTACTATCATGCCCGGCAAACGCAAGATCACCGGCGTCAAGCCACTCTTCGGCCAATCGCGCAGCAAAGCCTTCAACACCGTCAAACGTCAATTCAAACCCAACCTGCAAAACAAGCGCATCTACGTGCCCGAGCTTGACCGCTGGGTCCGCGTCAAAGTCACTGCCAAGGAGCTCAAGACCATCGACAAGATCGGTTTCATGGAATTTCTCAAGCGCCGCAACATCCCGCTTAAGCGGCTGCTTTAGCCTATTCTGATAGCGGCAATCACATGCGAATTGTAGGGGCGATCCAAGGATCGCCCGCGTTTTCATCCCAAGTCGTCACATCATGAACCCCCAGCACCGATTCCTCCTCGACCAATTTCAAAACACCCGGCCCGGCCGCGGACAAACCACGCAGCGACCTGAACATCTCGGCACGCAGCGACGATGGTACGGGCTCAAGAACGAGCAGCGCCGCCGCATCATGCTTGATTTCATCGCCGCCAACCGCGACCTGCCCTATGCGGACTGGCTCGCGCTGATTGATTCGCTCTACAAGGGCGAATCTTACGAAGAGCGCTGCGCCCCGCAAACACTGCTGGTCAAGTTCCCGCGCTACCGGCAACAGTTGCCCCTCAAGCAATTGGACGCCTGGCTGGGTTTGCTCGAGGGCTGGGCGGAGGTCGACAGCACTTGTCAAACCGTCTTTACAGCCAAAGATCTGCTGGCGAACTGGGAGGGCTGGCGCGACCTGCTGGAGTCGCTGGCGGGGGACGACAACATCAACAAACAGCGCGCCGCCCTGGTGCTGCTGACCGCGCCGATCGCCCAGTCGGCCGACGAAGGCATTTTGAAGCTGTCGCTAGCGCTAATCGATCGACTCAAATCGGAAAAGGACAAGCGCGTCGCCAAGGCGATTTCCTGGCTGCTGCGCAAGGGCGTCAAGCAGCATCGCGCCGCGATCGGCGACTTCCTCGATTCGCGGGCCGACAGCCTGCCCGCTATTGCCGTCCGCGAGACGCGCAAGAAGCTCAAAACTGGCAAGAAGTAGGACCCGCCTCGCTATCACATATTGGCATAACGATCTGTAATGATGTACTGATAATCGCGCGGCGGGCGCTCGTAATCGAAATGTCGCGACGGCAAATCCGGCAGCTTCATCGGACCCGGGATTACGTTCTCGTAGGGTACCGCCTCAAGGATATTCCTGATGATATTCAGACGCAGACGCCGTTTGTCGTTGGAATTGATCTGCCGCCAGCGCGATTCCGGGATATCGGTATGTTCGATCATCAGGTCCTTCGCCTTGGAATACGCCACCCAGCGATTGCGCGATTCCAGGTCGATCGGGCTCAGCTTCCAGCGGCGCATCGGGTTGGCGGCGCGCTCTTGAAAGCGACGTTCCTGCTCTTCGTCATCCACCGACAGCCAATATTTGAGCAGGATGATCCCGTCATTGATCAGCATCCTTTCGAACATCGGCGCATCGCGCAAGAAATTCCAGTACTCCCGATCGCTACAAAAGCCCATCACCCGCTCGACCGTGGCGCGGTTATACCAACTGCGGTCGAATAGCACGATCTCGCCAGCTGCCGGCAAGTGGCTCACATAGCGCTGGAAGTACCATTGCGTTTGCTCGCGATCAGAGGGTTTGCCCAAGGCGACCAGTCGAATATCACGCGGCTGCAGCGGCGCCATGATGCGCTTGATGGTCCCGCCTTTGCCGGCGGCATCGCGCCCGTCAAAGGTGATCATCACGCGCATGTCCTGCTGCTTGACCCAATACTGCCACTTCACCAACTCGAATTGCAGGCGGACCAATTCTTTCTCGTAGAATTTCTTGTTCAGGCGTCTCGGTTTTTCGGACACATCCCGCTTCTTCTTGGACATTCCAGCCTCCGAAAGCACAATTTCACGCAGATTATCCACTAGCATAACAGATTTTCCCTGTATCTTACGAATTCCGCGCCCGCCGGTAGTGTATCCATTTCTGTTGACGTTCAAATGAGCCAAGTCCAGCTTCACCACAAAGACACGAAGGACACAAAGAAAAGGCGTATTTGCACAAGATTCTCGGTGGTTAAAGACGATCTGTGTAATGGACGGCACACTGGGGAATATCCATAACATCAAACACGCCCGCCCGACGTCCCTGACCATGCTATTCCCCTCAGCGCCATAGTCGCGCCCTGACAGGCTATCAACATCGATAAACTGTACTATAATCCTGTCGTGTCGATACAAAAGATCGCTCGGTCCAGGATGCAGCGACCCCAACCCATCTCTCATAACGGGACAACCGGGAGCGAAGCAAAGCCGAATTTCTTCATCGTAGGCGCGCCCAAATGCGGCACGACTTCGTTGCACGAATATCTGCAGCGGCATCCCGATGTCTTCATGCCCTTCTACAAAGAGCCGCACTATTTTGGATCGGACTTGGAGGGGTCGCGCTTTCGGCAATTTCGCGATCAGCCGGAACGTTATCTGAAACTCTTCCGCGATGCCCGCGGCGAAAAGCGCATTGGAGAATCGTCGCCCTGGTATCTGTCCAGCCGGCGCGCCGCCGAAGAAATCCACGCCTACGACCCGCAAGCCAAGATCATCATCATGCTGCGCAACCCGGTCGACATGATGTACTCCATGTGGTCACAATTTCGTTACAGCGGCAACGAGCAGATCGAAACCTTCGAGGAGGCGCTTGACGCCGAGCCCGAGCGCCGCCAGGGCGAGCGTATCCGCCGCGCCGCGCATTGCATCAGCGGCTTGTACTACCGCGACATGGCTCGTTTCAGCGAACAAGTGGGGCGCTATTTCGATCTCTTTGGTCGCGAAAACGTCAAGGTTGTCATATTCGACGATTTTAAGTCCGACACGGCATCTGTCTACCGCGACGTACTCGATTTTCTGGATATCGACACCGGCTTCCAGACGACTTTCGATATCGTCAATCCCAACAAAGAGGTGCGGTTGGAGTGGCTGCAAAGGCTTATCGTCAGCAGCGGTTTCTCGCTGATGCTGTTAAAAGACCGCCTGACTTACCTCGCGACTACGCACGCGCTGGTGCCCATTTCCTATCGAACGCGGGCGGTTAAAGGCGTCATCGCGGTGTACACCAAATATGAAAGGCGCTCGCCCCTGACTGCCGACTTGCGAGAACGGCTTTCGCGCGAATTCCAAAGCGATATCGACAAACTAAGCAGCATGCTCGGGCGCGATCTTTCCCACTGGTATAAGGATCTTGCCTCATCTGAAGCGCCCATAACCGAATACGACATTCGAATCGAGCCGGCTACGAAAACCAGCAAGCGCTCTCAATTGGCCTGGCGCCTCTTGAGTATCGTGATCACAGTCGCCCTTCTGTATTTTGTGGTCAACGAACTGCAAGGCGCGGACCTGGCCGAGCTAATCAGGCGCATACCGACCTGGAGCTGGATCGGAGCGCTCTTGGTCTATCTGACGCTCAATCTGCTGCGAGCGCTGCGCTTCCGTGTCTTGCTTGACAAGCGCGAATCGCCGATGCGCTTGCTGATTCCGATCACGCTCTATCACAATGGTCTGGTCCGTGTGGTTCCCTTTAAGCTGGGTGAAATCTCCTACGTGATCTTGTTGAAGACACGGCTCAACTACACCATGCAAGAAGGTGTGGGCAGCCTGTTTGGCGCGCGGATCCTGGAATTGCTCATCATCGTATTGGTCTTCGCATTTGGCATCTTCATGAGTGGCGAGCAGTTCGCCGCCCAGCGAGACCAACTGATGGCTGGGGCATTGTCCGTGTTCCTGGTATCGGTCATTGGTCTCTATTACGCCGGGAGCTTGTTGCGCCTGGCGCTGAGCCTCATGCGGCGGATTCCCGTTGTTGGGACGGACAACCCCGAGTCATTCTTTGCCCTGGCGCAATCAAAATTGACCGATCTCGCCGCAGAATTTGACCGCATTCGACAACCGCGTTTATTCTTCTCGGCACTGTTCATCAGTTGCTTCACTTATACCAGTTCCTTTCTTACCAACTATATCTTGCTGCGGGCGGTAGGCCTCGACGCCGATCTGCCCATCGTAATAACAGTAATCAGCCTGGGCATGTTTGGTTCGGCTTTTCCCTTCACGCTCAGCGGATTCGGTATCGTGGAGACTGCCTGGTGGACGGGGCTAACGCGATTTGCCGGATATGCCGGCGACGAAGCTGCCGCAATCGGGATCGTCTTGCATGGTTTCCAAATTGTCGCTGCGGTACTATATGGGCTGGCGGGCTATGTGCTGATTCGTCTTTCGCCGCCGATGCCCCCGCGTTCAGACCGAAGCTCAGAAATCGAGCCCCGTGGAGATTTGCTGTGACGTATCAATTTGACAAAACGAAAATGTACCGTATGCCGACGCACTTCGGACCTCGTATGGGACCCCGGCAAAGTCCGGACGGCAGAAAGTTCGAATGCCTTGACAATCCGCATGCGACCTCCATCGCGGTCTCCTTCCTTACGGAGGCAGCGCAACTGGAAGCTTTTTTGCCGCCGGGCTTCGCGCTGGACGGCCAGCCGGTCGTCACCGTCAACGCGACCTACATGACCCAGATCGAATGGCTGGCGGGACGTGGCTACAACACGCTCGGCGTATCTTTTCCCGCGCGATTTGACGGCGAAGAAGATCATGCGCGCGGCAGCCTGCTGACTGTTCTGTGGGAAAACCTGACGGATCCGATCATCACCGGGCGCGAGGAACTGGGGTTTTCCAAGATCTATTGCGAATTGCCCGAGCCGACCGCCCTGCGGGGCGAGTATCATGTGACGGCAAGCTGGTTGGGCTTCAAGTTCCTCGATCTGCGCGTTAATGAGCTCCGGCAGCAATCGAAGTCGGAAATTCAAGAAATGCTGGAGAGCCAAACCGGCGACGGCACCCTGCATTATAAGTACATGCCGCGCACCGGCGAGTGGGGTACAGCGGATGTTGCCTATGCCGTGATGACGCCAGCTGCATCCCCGAATCGGAGGATTCTGGAGCGGCATGTCGGTTCCGGCAATGTTCAATTCCACCCGGCGCGCTGGGAAGATATGCCCACGCAGTACAATGTCGTCAATGCCTTCGCCAGCCTCGAAATACTTGAATATCTCGGCGCAAGCCTGAGTAAAACGGTCGGCGGTAAAGATTTGAGCGATCAACGGATCTTGCGCTAGACGATTCTTTTCAGGAGAGACAAATGTACGACCTGAGCGGCAAAGTCGCGCTGGTAACCGGCGCTGCCGGGAAAGGCGGGCTGGGACGCGCGATTGCGCTGCGGCTGGCGCAGGAAGGCGCAAACCTGGCAGTTAATGACCTGGACCGGGCGGAAAGCCGGCGCGGCAGCCTGGATGATGTGGTGGCGGAAATCAAGGCTCTTGGTCAAAGCGCGCTGCCGGTCTACGCGGATGTAACTATTGCGGACCAGGTCGAGCGCATGGTGGCTGATACGGTCGCTCACTTTGGACGGATCGACATTCTGGTCAACAATGCCGGCGCGCCTGCCGGCAAAGATCGCGTGCCGGTGGTCGAGTTGGAAGAATCCGCCTGGGATTTGGTTCAGAATGTCAATGTCAAGGGCGCCTTTCTTTGCAGTCGAGCGGTCGCCCGCGCGCTGATTGCTCAGGGGCAGGGTGGCAAGATAATCAACATTTCTTCACAAGCGGGCAAACAGGGTGTTCCCAGCTATGCTGCGTATTGCGCCTCAAAGTTCGCCGTCTGCGGCTTTACCCAAGCCCTGGCGCATGAATTGGGATCGCATCGCATCAATGTCAACGCCATCTGTCCGGGATTGATCGCAACCGAACGGATCGACGATATGGCGGAGGCTCTGGCGCCCGCGGGCATCAGCCCGGCCGCCCACCGGCAAGCCATGATCGAGAGCGCCATAAACCAGGCGGTGCTGGGACGCATGGCCACTACCGAGGATATCGCCAACATGGCTGCCTTCCTGGCATCCGATCAGTCCGAGTTTTTGACCGGCTTATCGCTCTCGGTAACCGGTGGCGCGTCCATGGACTAAACAGGCGCAAGGTCCCAAAACACCATCGGAGGAAAGCGGATGGCGGAACCGCGGCTAAAAGACAAGGTAGCCATAGTGAGCGGCGCTGGCACGCGCGGTCCCATGCCGGGTACTGGCCAGGCGACGGCGCTTCTTTACGCGCGGCATGGCGCCAAGGTCTTGCTCACAGATCTCGACCTGGCGCGCGCCGAGGAAACCCGCGCCAGCATAGCGGCGGAAGGCGGCACAGCCTCCGTTTTTCAAGCCGATGTGACCAGCGAAGCGGATTGCCGCGCCATGATTGAGGCCTGCGTCGCGCGTTACGGCCGCCTCGACATCTTATTCAACAACGTCGGCGGCATCGGCTCGGGCAAGGTCAGCGAAATTGAGGAAGAGTATCTTGACCGCTCGCTCGCGGTCAATCTAAAAGGAGCAATCTTTACCTGCAAACACGCCATCCCCGCAATGACCGCGTCCGGCGGAGGCTCGATTATCAATGTTTCTTCCATAGACGGGCTACGAGCCGGCTGGACACCCAATGTGCCCTATGCTGTCGCCAAGGCTGGACTGGCGCAATTGACGCGCGTGACAGCGGTACACCATGGCCGCGACAATATCCGCGCGAATTGCATCGCGCCGGGTCACCTGCATGCGCCCTTCGTCGCCAACATCAGCGACGAGCGCCGCGAGTTGCGGCGGAAAGCGGGTCCCCTGGGGACGGAAGGCGATGCTTGGGATGTCGCTTGGGCAGCGCTGTTCCTGGCGAGTGACGAGTCGCGCTGGATATCCGGCGTGGTCTTGCCAATCGACGGCGGTCTTCTGGCAGCGACTCCCCTAGCAGTTTATGACAACTTGCATTAAGTTCTCCCGTTGCCAGATATGCACAGGATAATGCCAATTCTTCTCACACAGCGCTTGGTCACGAATATCCATTGTCCCGGTTACTCAGCAGCGTTTCGATCCTTCCAACGCTAGCTTTCAGCTCTGTTACATTCGTCTTCAGCTCTGCCACATCCGTCTTCAGTTCTGCTACATCCGTCTTCAGTTCTGCTACATCTGTCTTCAGTTCTGCTACATCCGCCTTCAATATGGCCACGTCGGAATCCAGTCTCAGGATTACCGGCGTTACTGCCGATTGAAAGTCTCGCAAAATCTTGGTCTGCTCATCCAGATCCGCTAGTATAAGTCTGTACAGTTTTTCTTCCGGCGTTTCGGTATTCATACGACGTGATCTCCTGCGATAGAGAATGTCTGCGGTTGTTACAATTATACTACAATCAAACAAAACTAACAATGCCTACATTTCTCTTAACACCACGTGGATTGTACGCTGCTGATCTGGCAGCGCTTGACTCGCTACGCCTGAACTACCAGCTTAAAACCCGTTTGCGCCTCCAGCTTTTCGCTAAATGATTCTATCTCCGCCGCGGGAACCGGCTTTGCGAGCACCACTCGAAGCTCGCCTCGATCCGCATGGATGCCCGGTCCTTTGGCGATCATCCAGTTGTTCTCACTGAGTAGCCGATTGGCGACCTTCAAGATCTCATATTGATTGGGATGCGGGCTGATGACCAAGTTGTATCCGGTTTCTTCCGCCAATTGATTGATCTGTTGCATATGACGTCTGCCCACCTGTGGAGAGACGAATCCCAATACGATCTGTCCCTGCTTAAGGCTGGTTTTTCCTAAGCCGGACTCCTTCAGGCGCGCTCGAATTAGCCCGTAGGCGGCATTGATCTCCATCCGTTCAACATGCGCCGGCGCGACAACAGCTTCGTCCGCTGCGCCCGGCGCGTCGCTAAACTTGCTGATAACCAGGTCGAAGCCGGTAATTTCCCGGAATCGCTTACGCAATTCAGACGATTGTTCCTCGCTGATATTCAGCAAGTCATAATGCACTTGTCCCTTGTCGATAAAGTACGCTGGACCTTTCTTGACAGTGGTCCCTTCGGGCAATAGTTCTTCTGCCGCCAAGCCCAGCGCCTGTTGATTCGTGGTCGGCCTCACTTGTATCTCCCAGCCGGATTCCGCGCCGAGTCGCTCAATCTGCTGGGTAAAACGCGCTTGCGCCGTCGCGGGAAAGTCAAAGGTGAGCGTGAGACGCCTGCGATGACGTTCCATCCCCACCTTGCGCAGGCGCGATTCCGCCGGCATCAGTCGCAATGCCAGCTCTCGCGCTTCGTTTTGGTCGACTGGTCCATGGCCACGGGCGCGATGGGGCAGCAACCCGTCCTTTTCCAAAGTAGCGGCGTCCTCTGCCAGGGCTACCACAATCGCTGTCAGCGCGAGTCTGAAATCCACGCCTTCGGGCAACGGGCTCGGTAGCAATGTCTGCGGCAAAAGAGGTTTCCCGGCTCGCACAAGCTCCTCACGACGGCTGAAGGGCAGCAGGCGGTCCTTGAGCCGTCGAGCCTGCTTCATCAAGTCCGACAAACGAGCGCGCGTGCTCTTGTCGCTCCTTTCTTTGGGCCAGTCGTCGATCACCCAAAGCAAGGCGTCCCCCGGATGCCGGGTCCCGCGCTGCTGATGGACAATAGCTGTGAAGCTGTCAATTTCAGCCCCGGTGACTACCGCAAGCCTGACTTGCCCATTGCTGTTGCGCATGACAATTAGCTTGCCGACGAGATCGGGATTCGCCAGCATGATCGCGCGACTGATTTGCGACTGTTTGACCTGCTCGGTCGTTTTGACCCGGTATGTCCTCTTATCGCGCCAGTCCGCCGCGAAATAGAAGTTCTTGTCACTCTGCAGGGCTGCCCCGAGTTCATCTTCGCGCTCGGACGCGCCCCACCAAATTTGCGACAACTCGCGCAAACTAAAGTGATCGCCTGCCCGAGCCTTGAGCGATTCCCACAGGCGGCGCAAATTCACCGAGCCGGCTTCGGCGCCGTGCTTCACGCTGCCAACAGACCAAGGTCGCGCTCGGTAAATCAAAGTCTTGGTCTGCCCGATACGGGGCGTGGCGACCGACCTTCCCCGTTGTCGAAGCGCAGTCGCCAAACTATGTCGAGCGGCTGGATCCCCGTGTACCAACATGATATCATCGGCTCTCAGCGCCTCGGCAAAGCTCACCAACTCCGACTCGTCCGCATGCGCCGAGAGAGAATAGGTATCGATCTCGCATCGTACTTTTACGGTCGCGTCCCCTAATTTCAACGTTGGAGATTCGCCGCGCTGTCGCTCTTGCATCAAACGCTGCAAGAAACGTCCAGGCGCCTCTTCGTCTTGATAGCCGGTCATCAGAATCGCATTCGCTTCCTGTGGCGCAAAATGGCGGGCATAAGCCACCGACGCGCCCCCGGTGAGCATCCCGCTACTAGCGACGACAACCAGAGGCTGATCGCTTAGCGCGACTTCTCGCCGCTCTTGACTGCTGCGTATGGGTCTTATATTCCCGCGAAAGAAGAGATGGTCCTTTCCCGCCATACGGGCAGCCGATTTTGGCAGAATATCGCTGAAACTTTGATAAGCATCGCAGACTGTACGGACCATGCCGTCGACATAGACCGGGACGTCCAGTTCATCGGCATGAGCGAGAAGAATCTGAATCACCTCCTGGGCGCGCCCCAGGGCAAAAGCGGGAATCAGTACTTTGCCGCCCCGATTCGTAACTTTTTGTAATGTCTGTATTAATCGCTTTTCTTCGCCCACGCGGTTGGCGTGCAAGCGCCCACCATATGTGCTTTCCAGAATCAACGCATCCGCCTTGACTGGAGGCACTGCAACGCTTTTGACCGTGCGCTGCTCGGATTTGGAAATGTCTCCGGAAAACACCAACGTGCCTTCGTTGCTTTCCAGTACCAGTACAGCCGCGCCGGCAATATGACCCGCTGTGTAATACGTAACCTGCAAGTTCTCCGCCAGTTTGACCGACTTGTTGAAATCAACAGTCTGGAAAGCGTCGAGCAAGCGTTGAACCGAAATCGCGTCGAAGAGCGGCAATTCACCCTCTTCATCCTGGCGACTCTTCATGATTCGTTGCGCATCTAGCTGGAGGACACGGGTAAGCGCCTGTGTGGCCGCTGTAGCCAGGACAGGCACCTGCGGATATTGCTCCATGACCAAGGGCAAGGCGCCGGTATGATCGGTATGGGCATGAGTGACCAGAACGAAGTCGGGTCCGCCAACAGCAGTGATCGGTTGCAGATCCGGCAACTGGCTGTTTTGGATACCGCGGCTGGAGCGTGGCGAAATCCGAATACCGGCGTCAATCAGCAACTGCTTGCCGGCAATCTCGACCAATGTGCAACTGGCGCCAACTTCGTCGGCTCCTCCGAGAAAAGTGATCTTCATTGACTCTGCTTCTCCGGGCTGACTAACTGCGCCAACAGAATCGAATCTAGCTATTTTGTTCTATTGTAGTGGCTTGAATTGGCGTCACTGCTGATTTAAGCATAGTCGCGGGTATTTTCAAAGAATCAGTTGCGTCGAGGCGGCGCATACAGTACACTAGGTGCCGGTACTGAGTGAAACAAAAAACGAGCGTGAAGCTCGCTTTAATTTGAAATCCCTGCGCCAGTAGGGACGTCAAAATCATAAAATCCTGCCGATATTGTAGCATATATTCGGTTACATGTCACCCTTAAATCGGGGTGAAACGTATTCGATTTGCTTGAACTTGGTCAGGAGTTTTTCCTGAAAATCAGGTGGGATTACCGGTACTAAAAGAGAAGAGGCGGCCACCTCTTCTCCCATAAGTACCGATAGTTTGGCATACCAAAATCGCTGGATCGACCGGTCGCCCTGGGTATGCGCAGTTGACGACCATTTGCTTTTCCGCAGGCGCTTTTGCTCGTTAAAGGCTCCCTGCTCGCTGTTTACCATAACAGATTGTTGACGGTTTTTCCAGGCTTCTGGTGACAAAAAAGGTCGAATTTCATGGGAAAAACGGTGTTTTCCTCACGCAAAAGATTGATAAAAAGAGCCAAACATCTGGCAATGGCTGGATATTCTGTCATCCCGGTACATGGGGACAGTCTGCCGGAGCAACCGAAGAAGCCGGCGATCAAGTGGCGGAAGTTCCAAAAGCGCATCCCCTCGCCGGCGGAAATTGACTCCCTGTTTCCCGATGACGTAACAGCCTTGGGTATCGTCTGTGGGAGCGTATCGCGACTCTTGGTGATCGACTTTGACGACCTCCTGAGGTATCAAAAGTTCTGCCGCCGCTTCCCACAGCATATCGCCACTTATACTGTTAAGACGAATAGAGGCTTTCATCTCTACTTTCGTACTGAGCGGAAACTGCCGAGCCATCAGTTTGTCGGCGGGGATATCAAAGGTGAACGTTCCTACGTGATTGCAGCGCCGTCGCAAATCGGCGCTTTCCAGTATCGAGCGATAAAGGATATCTCTCCCTTGGAATTGTCGAGGGAAGAGCTCGATGAGGTACTGAATTTTCTGCAGAGCGGACCCGCGGGGGCTCAGGTAGCGACGCCGAGGGACGCCGGTCAAGAGAAAACGGATCTCGTCCCTTTGTACAAGCGCCTGGCTAAGCAGTTGGGACGCAACAACGCGCTTTATCGCTGCGCTTCGGTCGCTCGGGACGAAGGGCTTGGCGAGAGCGATGTCGTTGCTTTGCTCGGGCAGGCGCATGTATGGGAAGCGGGCAGGCACGGGATGCATGCCGAAAGTCCGGAGAGTCGGCTGAGTGAGGCTTTGCTTACGATAGCGAGCGCGTTCAAGAAGGGTCATGGTATTTCCGTGTATGGATCGGGGATACCGAATTCGTTGCGGGAGTTTCTTTTACAGAAGCAGCGATCGACGGTGTTGATTCGTTTGCTTGAGGTGTTTCGCTTGGCCAGATGGCGCGAGAATGAGTGGTTCACGCTGGGCGAAGCGATAGGCGCTGCGGCTCGTTTTGGACTGAATCGGAAAAGCGTGCTCGACGCGCTGGGCGGAGAGGCGTCGGTATACAATGGGCGATATATCATACGAAGAAGATATGTAGAATACCTTGACAACAGGGGACTTAAATCGCGGCGACGTGGTCGGCCCCCTCAGATCATGTACCAGGCGCCTGCTATAGGTAGCCTTGTGCGGCAACTGGGATTGACCTGGTCTCCGTCGGATAAGATCAGCGGAGAGGATATAAAGTCTGCGCATTCCTATCGTCTTGCGCTGCACCGGGAATATCTGAAGCGCTTGTCGCCGGAAGTCCCCAAAAGCTGGTTGGCGAAGCGGATCGGTGTAAATGCTCGGACGATTGCGCGCTACAACCGCGAGCTAAAGGTATCTGTTGTGGAGAAAATCGGTGCCTGCCCCCTCACACGGGGCGTATTGGATAGCTTGCCGAAGCGCCGGCGACGGGATGTGAAGAATTCCACAAACGGATACTGGCTGGAATTGGGAGATGGTCGGCGATTCCCGGCATGGCGGCACATTGGATATTGGTTGCTCAAAGCCGGGAGCAGGGATGTAATGATTTGCATGAGGCGTCCATCCAGGTATATCGTGTCTGGGGAGGAGAGTCGGGTTGAATATGAGAAAATGAGTGTAGCGAGTTTCCTTAGCGCGCGAGCGTTTCGTGAGTCGGGAAGTACCGATGGTCGCTTGAAGGGGGCGATCAATGCGCTTGTTGACTTTGTAAAGCGGCGGAAGCATAGCGCGGCTGTGGAACGGATTCCCTTGTTCTTTGAATCGGTTGCGAGGCAGATCGCGCCGGACAAGGTGGCAGAGACGATCAGGGGCTACTTGCTGGCTTATGATCGTGATGGACGGCGCGTAGAACGGCCGGTTAAGCGCGGGATCGCCTACCGAATGCTGAAGCAATTCGGCGAGGGAAATGTGTATTTGGCGTCATTTGAGGGACCTGGCGAACTCTTGTATGCTTTTGCCAAGCGAGCGCTGCGTCTGGGGGAAGCGCCACGCGCCTTGGAATTGCTCATGCGCGCTGCGGAGGGATAGCTGGCTTGCGATTTTCCTTGCGCCTTTGTACGGGACATAGAAGCTTTGGGATACCGTTACACGAGTAACGGTATTTTTTTTGCATGGAGCCTGGGAGCCACTGTATCGAGGTTGATGGAAGTAGGGATCAACAACCGTCTGACGGCCGGTAGCGGCGATCGAAGATCAGTGTCGAAGGTTGGTGTCTACGCGACCTGCGCGCCCCAATGGATCGCTCGCTGAGTTGAAACTGAATGCGTATCGGTCGACTGACGGTCTGTGTAAGCGCGACCCACGGAATCGCCCTTAGCAAATGGGTGGTATTTTAGAGTAGGGGTCTCATGTCGAGGACCCAGGAAAAGCACTTCAACCGGAAAGCATACACCACCGGCCTGGAGATGGGCGAGTTGAAGTAGTCTGTATGATCTTGTGTCGCGTTTAAGCGGAGTGAACTGTGGCTTCGGATTCGTCGAGCTCTGTCATCAAGCGCAGCAACTGACGGATCTCGCCTTCTATGAGGCGGCGGAGTTTGGGCCGCGTGTCGACGGTTGTGGAGGAGATTTCTTTGCGCAGGCGCTTGCGCCATTGTCCGGCGTCGACGGCCAGACGGCCGACGACGTCCTTCTTGCGCTTGCCGGCTGAGGATTTCGTTACACGTGTAACGGTTGCCAGGGCGGACTTCATCTTGCGCAATTCGCCTTCGCTGAGGTTCTCGTCGTCGCCCTTGCGCCAAAGCTCTTCCGGCAGGCGCAACAGCGCCCGATATTGCCGCAACTGACTGGCCTCTGTCATCCCCATGGCGTTTAGCAAGCGCTCGCCTTGACCGCGGGGAATGCGCCAGCGAGCGCCATCCGCGACCTGGGCGTAAAACGCTTGTTCGTTCTCGCATTCTTTATAAGCGGTGAAGTTCTGCCAGCCGTGCAGGTCCATCAAGAGCACGGCAAGCTGCCGGGCTCGGCTGATGGCGTTGAGATTGTCGCGGGCATTGTTCTCGCTCGCTTGCCGCCAAACATCCACCCGGTTCACCAGGCGCGCTGGAATGCGCGACCAGTTAACCCGGGATCCATCCGGGCGCGCGTCGCCGTCGCCGAACTTCCAATAGAGCATGTGGTAAGCCAGCCAACGCCGCTCCCCGGTCTCGATCTCGTAGCGGTCGCCATGCTGGACCAGACTGATGGGATTAGACAAGCCGTCGCGCCGAATACTGGCAGCCAGATCGACGAGTTTCATCAATGCGTCTTCTTTTGTGGAAGCGGCTAAAGCAATGCCAGAGCCGCCGTCGCTTTCGTCCTTTTCCGCTCGATCTCCCCGCTCTGTGGTCTCTCCCAAGAGGTAGTTTGTGACATCAAAATCGTTCTGCGATTTCTCCAATTGCACTTCAATTATCCAGCGCTCGAAGATGTCGACTATGTTGTCCGGCGTCAACGGGTAAATGTCGGTCAAGTCGTGGGGGACGCTATGGCGCGGCTGCATGGCATTGGGCAGGATATCCTGGATGCTAATGGCCTCTATAGCTTGATACTCGCTGTCGGCCGCGGCGATCTCCATTGCCAGCTCGCCCAAACCGAATCCAATTGCGTCAGCTGTTTTGGGGTCAAGCGTGTTGGGATTAGCGTATAAAAGATTCTCTTCGTCTTGAATTTTTCTGCGCCGTTCACGACTGCTCATAGATGCGTCCTTCCAGCTGGTCAACCAGCGCCCAGGCGTCATCGGCTGTGGTTGTAGTCGGGGCTAGCGAGAACACCGTGCGGCGCGCGCTGGCTACTTCAGCCCAGATGGTGCGGACGGGCAGCGGCTTCCATACCAGTTCGCCAAAGGTATCCTGCAGACGGCGCAGGTTGTCCTGGTGCTCCAGCGTTCGGCCGCGATACATGGTCGGCACGACGCCCAGGACCTTGATGTCGTTCAGATTGTATTGTTGACGGATCGGGCTGAACTGATCTTTATGCGTTAAGCTCTCGCGCAAGCCATCAAAACTCCAGGCTTCGCATTTCGTGGGATAGATGATGCCATCCGTCGCCATATAAATGGACGAATGCAAAAGCGACGGTGTGGGCGAGGTATCGAAGATCACAAAATCGATAGCGTTGCGCAATTGATTAAAGCGCTTCAATACCGTAAAGGCGTCGGAGATATTGCCGGCGATGCTGCGCGTTTCAATATTGGACGGGACCATCAACAACTGCCCGCGCGTATTGTGCGCTTCGTCAGGCAGGTTAAATCGTTCCGGCGGCACCGGACGCAGCACCTGTTGGAAAGGCGCGTTACGGACTATTAAGTCATAAAAACCCGGTTCCTTGGTCAAACCAAAGGCGATGGTGGCATGGCCTTGCGGGTCCGCATCCACCAATATCACCCGTTTGCCGCGGATCGCCAAGCCTGCGGCGATGTGCGTCGCGACGGTCGTCTTGCCAACCCCGCCCTTTTCATTGAGTAGGGTAATAATCTTCATATGCCTGATACCTGTTGATAATCACGCTCGCGACTGGGCGAACGGCACAGAATGATTAAGAGCGCGTATTTGTCTATGCCTGGGCGACGGCGCGGTCAGCGACAGCCGAGCGCGAATCTGCGATTGAATAAACGTATCCCGTTACCCCGTTGCGAAAGGTAACCATACTGCGTGCGAAGATGCCTTCTTCGACCAGGGAGTTCATCATGTTGACCAAATGCGGCGTCTTCTTCCGTTGAAGCCGATTGACGATTTCCGACCGCGTGAGAGGCTTTTCGCTCTTGGCGACGATGTCTATCATCATCTGACGAGTTTCGGAGCTAGGACGATGATCTTGCACCATAGGACATTCATCCCTCAAATTCAACAGTATAAATACTATATCACTATAGCGCAGATTGAATCGGGATGCAATATCTTCGTGGAGTTCAATTGCCGGTTTCGGGTTAGACTCTTTCAACAAATGTTTTACAAATTATAACATAATATTAAGAAAACGCCGCGCTATGGTCTTTATCCTATCATCTGAGCAAGGGATTTGTGTAGCCCCGCCCGTCTCGGCAGATTGGAAGTCTGGAGTGAATCCGTTCTATAGTAAAGGGGCAAAGCGCCTTGATCCGGAGTGCTGTGGACAAGCGTGAGTTGTGAGTTGTTCTCATTTCTGCAATGTCGGGTCGAAAGCGTCGCGGATGCCATCGCCGATGATGTAGAAGCAGAGCACTGCTGTGCTAATGAGCAGAATGGGAAAGATGATGAGATGCGGTCCGAGGCGGAAAAATTGTATCGACTTGGTTAGCATATTGCCCCAGGTCGCTTGTGGCGGCTGTACGCCCAGTCCCAAATAGCTGAGCGCCGACTCTGTCAGGATCAAGTTGGCGATGCCAAGCATGAGCGATATAACTGTCACGGAAATGAGATTCGGCAGGATATGCTGGAATATGATGCGTTTGGGAGCAGCGCCCAAGGCTTGCGCGGCAATGACGTATTCTTTGGCGCGCAAGGAAAATGTCTGCCCGCGAATCAAGCGGTAGGTACCCGTCCAGCCAATTAGACCAACAGTTATGATCAGAGATTCGGCGCTATATGACAGCACCGACGCGATCAAGATCAGAAGGAATAGAGAGGGAATCGAGTCAATCGTGGTGACGATCCAATTCATAAAGTCGTCAACACGTCCGCCGAAGTAGCCCGAGGCCATGCCCAACACCAAGCCGATGGACAAGGACAGCGCAGTGCCGAAGAAACCAATACCCATGGAAACGCCGCTGGCATGGAAAAGCCTTGCCAGTTGGTCCCGACCGATGTCGTCCGCGCCAAGCAAATAACCCTTCTGTAGCGGTGGCGTGAATTTGTCCGCAGTTGTGGGTTCGTTGGGGTCAACCCGCATGATGGTATCGGTGATAAAGGGCGCGAACAGGGCAACCACGCTCAAGGTCAGGACAAAGACGAGCGCGATCATCGTCAACTTGTCGCGCCAGATCGAGCGTAATGCCTTTCGCGTAAGCGATTCGCTGACGATATCCTGATGCAAATCCTGCTTCTTAAGCCTGGTCATAGCCTGCTCAGTCGAAACGAATACGAGGATCAATCAGCGCGTAAAGGATATCTGAAAGCAAATAACCGATGATGTTGGCGATTGCGCCATAGACCACCACGATCATGACAACTGTGTAGTCACGACGTTGCGGCGCCTGTACGAGCAAGCGACCGACGCCGGGCCAGGAAAAAACGGACTCGGTAACAGCGGCCCCGCTTAGCAGAAAGGTGATGGACGGTCCCAGGAAAGTTGCGATGGGAATGAGCGCGTTGCGCATCCCGTGTCGCAGCCAGATGACGCGCTCGTTGAGGCCCTTGGCGCGAGCCGTCCGGACATAGTCTTGCGATACGACATCGAGCATCGAGGCGCGCATATAACGCGAGTAGCCCGCCACGCCGCCCGCCGCCAGCACGATTGTCGGCAAGATCAGATATTCCAGCCGCTCCGGCAAAGGCGGACAGGAATCGTCGATCGTGGTTTTGCAGCGCCCGGCCAAAGGCAAGATGCCTAAGCTTACGCCAAACACGAGTATCAATAGCAGCCCAAGGCCAAAATTGGGCACGGAATTGACGATGACCGCGCCTACGCGACTGGTCTGATCAAACCAGCCGCTACGGTTGACAGCTGCCAATATGCCAACAGCGATGCCGAGGATCAAACCCACCAGCAGCGAGGTCACGCCCAACTCCAATGTGGCTGGGAGTCGCTCGACCAAGACGCCTAATGCGGCGCGTTTGTAATAAACTGAATTGCCAAAGTCGCCACGCAGGATACCGCGTTGATTGCCTGCCGGCAAAGGGCGCAAGAGCGTATCGCCGGTGTCTTCGTCAATGGCTGGCTTGCCACTGTCATTGAGTTCGGGCGCGTGAAGATCAACAAAAAAGACAGCGGCGTCCGCCAAGCCATCTCCATCGCTATCCCAGCGCATCCAGTCATCGCCGAGCAGCCAGCGCAAATACTGTACGGGCAGCGGGTCGTTGGCGCCCAGGATATATTTGAGTTCTTCTCTCTCTCGCGGTTTGAGCCGATTGTTGAATGCCAGAATCTCGACCGGGCTACCGGGCGCGAGTGAAATCAGCAGATAAGAGAATATGGTGATGCCAAAGAAGATCGGGATCGATTGTAAGAGACGTCGAATAATGTACTTGATCATAAGTTGTTAAACATGGGCAGTCCTCTCACGAGAAGGAGAGGACTGCTTCTAGGTCAACGATACGAGACTACTGCTCTTCTATCGTCCAGGCGTCGATATTCCAGCGCGCGCCGCCAGCCCGCGGCGCCCAGTTCTCCACGTCAGTTTGCGCCGCCAGCAAGACGTTGCCGGTGCTGATCCAGATCCAGGGCGATTCGTCGCGCAAGATCTGATAAGCTTCGCCGTACATGGCTTTGCGCGTCTCCAGGTCGCATCCTGGCAGGTTGCGGGCCTCTTCAATCAATTCGTTCAAGCGCGGATTGTTGAAGGATTGCGTGTTGTAGCCGGAACCAACCACATCGGCGCCTGGCAGGAAGATATCGGCGATGCCGTTGGGATTCGCCGGCGTCGACAAACCCCAGAATACACCAATGGCGTCATAAGTTTGCGCCGTGAATTCGCTTACCAGCGTGCCAAACTCGACAAATTCAACGGTGATATCGAAACCGAGTTCGTTCCACTGGTCTTGCAGGATGGTGTAAAGCGCTTCTTGGGAGGTGTTGCCAGCGTTGGTCTTGACGGTTAATGCCAGCGGCGCGCCCTCTTCCGCGTGCATGCAGCCGTTGCATTCGCGCACGCCATCGCCATCGGCGTCGGTGAAGCCGGCTTCGTCCAGCAAAGCCATTGCTGTATCGGCATCAAAGGGATAGGGCTCGAGGCCCCCCGGGAAGCTCCAATCGGTCGGCCGCACGTGCGAAGCGACCGGCACGCCCGTGCCGAAAAAGGCGCCTTCGTTGATTTCGTCGAAGTCCATGCCGTAGTTCAGCGCCTGCCGTACCCGAACATCCCCGAGTATCGGGTGATAGCCCTGATCAATCGCATTGCCGTCTTCATCCAGTCCGTCTTGCGGGTTGCTGGGATCGGCTATGTTGAGCGACAGAAACCGGATCGTGCCTGCCGGCGTCTCAAACGTCTGGAACTCGCCAGCTTCGCCGCGGGCGCGGACGTCATCGCGGTTGGCTTGGGGCACGCTGTCAACGAAGCTCAGTTCTCCCGCGAAGAATTGTTCCATCTGCACGACCTGGTCTGTGACGACCTTGTAAACCCAGCCTTGCGGGATGACCGCGCCCAGCTCGGCTTGGGTGTAATCGGAGTTGGCCAGCAAGGTGGTCTGTTCGCCCGGGCGGAAGTTGGAGAAGACAAAGGCTTCGCCCCCGCTGACAGTCGGATTCAGGTTGTAGTCGTTCTCGTCCATGCCAGCGTAATCGTCGCCGTAAACTTCTTCATAGACATGCGCCGGCACCGGGTAAACTGGATTGAGCGTGTCGATGAGCGTGCAGTTCGCCTCGTTAAATACGATGTTCAGCGTATGATCGTCCACGACTTCGTAGCTGGCGACGCTGTCCTGCAACTGCTGGCGCGGCGATGTCGTTTCGCCGCTCAGTGTCGCTTTGAGGAACCAGGCGACATCATCCGCGGTGATGGGCGCGCCATCGCTCCAGACCATGTCATCGCGCAGGTGGAAGGTGTAGGTGACGCCGTCTTCGGCAATATCCCAACTGGATACCAAGCCGCCCTTGGCGCCGCCCATATAGGCGATCGTCTCGGAATCGACGCCGATGAAATCGGGAAACATGCGGTTGATGACATCATACGAGGTGCCATCGTTGGCGATAATCGGGTTGAACGTTGTCGGGTCGTCGCCGAAGTTCGGCTCGATAATAGGAGCGCCACTGCCGAGATCTTGCGCCGCGGCAGGCGCGAAAAGCGCCGCAAAAAACAATAGCAGCATACATAGCGATAAGATTCGAATCAGTCTATTCATCTTTCTTGATCTCCTTCACTGTGATAACGATAGGGCAGAACGTACTGCAAAACTATTCTAACAGCAATTCGATTGGGAACCAAACCGACTGATCGTACTGCACGATAGTGTATCCTTTTCGGTTGAAATAAAGAACAACAATCACCTGACAGCCGGTAGGGGCGACCTATCATGTCGCCCGAAAAAATACTTACGACCACTTGGGAAATGCGCGCGCTTCGTCTGGCGCATATTGCGGGACAGATTATCGCCTTTGAACTGGCGGCGTTTTATAATCTTGATGACCGACAAACGCAAAGCGGGAAAGTAATCCTGAGCGCTGAATTGGAAATCCCATTGACACCGGAACAGTCCGCCATCGCCGCGGCGCCGCCGGATACGAAAATCTGGCTGGAAGGCATCGCCGGCAGTGGTAAAACCAGCGCCGGCGTCGGGCGCTTGCTGCGCCTGCTGGAGCTTGGCATACCGGCGGAATCAATCCTGATCTATGTGCCGCAGCGCTCGCTGGCGCAGCCCTACCTGCAGGCGCTGCGCCAGCATTCGGGATACAGCGGCGGGCAGGTCGCCGTTCAGACCATCGGGAGCCTCTCCCTGCAGATGGTGGAAGCCTTCTGGTTCTTGATCGCCGAGCGGGCCGGTTTCGGCCATCCCCACGATCTGCCGAACTTCCTCAGCCTGGAATCAGTGCAGTATTTTATGACCAAGGTCATCGAGCCGCTGGTCAACCAGCGGGACTACTTCAATAGCGTGCGAATCGACCGCGCCCGGCTCTATAGTCAAATTGTCGACAACATGAACAAGGCGGCGGTGGTGGGCTTCCCGATCGACCAGATCGCGCCCCGGCTCAAGGGGGCGCTGCCCGGCGGCGTGGAACAAGGACATATCTACGATGATGCGCAGACCTGCGCATCCGCCTTCCGCGAATATTGTCTGGTCCATAACTTGCTCGATTTCTCCTTGCAACTGGAGGTTTTTCTGGATCACGTTTGGCGCCTGCCGCAGGCGCGCGAGCATGTCAGGATGCGATTCAGACATCTGATTGCGGACAATGTGGAAGAGGACAATCCCGCCTCGCACCGTATTTTGGCGGACCTGCTGCGACTGTGCCAGTCGGCGCTGGTCATCTACGACAGCGATGCGGGCTTTCGTCGTTTCCTGGGCGCTGATCCCGAAAACGCGCGTAGGCTGCAAGGCTTTTGTGATGCTCAGGAGCGCTTCGCCGACAGCAAAGTCATGTCCGATGAAGGTCGCGCCCTGGGACGAGCGCTGGCGGGTCAATTGGGCGCCGCTCTTGGCGAGATCGCCGAAGACGATCCGCAGCCCTCGTTGATAACCGAGGCGCATCGCTATCATCCACAAATGGTGGATTGGGTAGCCGGTCGTATTGATGAACTCGTCAATGGTCAGGGTGTATCGCCGGGCGAGATCGTGGTCATGGCGCCATTCATGTCCGATGTGCTGCGCTTTACCCTGGTTGAAGGCTTGCGGGCGCGTGATATCAGAGCGCGCTCTCACCGACCGTCGCGGGCGCTGCGCGATGAACCGGCTGCCCGCGCGCTCTTGACCTTCGCTCGCCTGGCGCACCCGCGCTGGCACATGACGCCAGCCGAGTTTGATGTCGCATTCGCGGTGATGACGGCCATCGACGGTCTGGACTTGATCCGCGCCAAGCTCTTGACCGAGATGCTGTACCGGGACGGTCGATTGCTGCCCTTTTCCGATGTCAAGTCGGAAGCGATGCAAGACCGCATCACCTATGAACTGGGCGCTCGTTACGACCGCCTGCAGACCTGGCTGAACAATTACATTGAAGGCGCGCCAACCGAAGCGCTTGATATTTTCTTTCGTCAATTGTTCGGGGAGGTCTTGTCGCGTGCCGGATTCGGCTTTCACGACAACAGCGATGCCGGCAACGTCAGCATGAACCTGGTGGATTCGGCGCGCAACTTTCGCTGGTCGCTGGAGTTCATGCGCCGCTATGAAGAGGGGACGGACCTGGGTAGGGACTATTTGGAAATGGTGGACCGCGGCGTGATTGCCGATTTCTACCTGCGCGATTGGACCGCGGATAATGACGACTGCGTCTTGATCGCGCCCGCTTATACCTTTTTATTGAGCAACCGCGCGGTCGATTATCAGTTCTGGTTGAACGTCGGCAGCGAAGGCTGGGCGCGCCGCTTGTATCAGCCCTTGACGCATCCCCATGTATTGAGCTTGGGCTGGACCGCGGGCAGAACCTGGACGGACGATGACGAGGCGACGATGAACCGACAGACGCTGGGCCGGCTTATCCTGGCGCTGACCCGCCGCTGCCGAAAAGAGATCTACCTGGGTTACAGCGAACTCAGCGAGAGCGGCTACGAACAGCGCGGCTTGCTCCTGGAAGCGATTCATGGCCTGATGCGGCGGAACGCCGCGGATAATATGAACGGGAAAGCGCATGTTTAAGCCCCGTCCCAAACAACGAGAGGTCCTGGCTTATCGTCAGGGTTATCTGGGCGTGGCGGCGGTGCCCGGCAGCGGCAAGACGGCCACCCTGTCCTACCTGGCCGCAACGCTGCTGGCGGAGACCGATCTGGAAGCGGGACAAGAAATCCTGATCGTTACGCTGGTCAATTCGGCAGTTGCCAACTTCGCGCGACAGATCAACGAATACGTAAAATCCCAGGGTCTGTTGCCCGGGTTCGGTTACCGCGTCCGCACGCTGCACGGGCTGGCAAATGACATCGTTCGCCAAAAGCCGACGATTGCCGGGCTGGACGAGGCTTTTCTCATCGTGGACGAACGCGAGAGCAACGAGATCCTGGCAGCCGCCATTGAATCCTGGATGGGGCGATCGCCCGAGGCGCCCGATGACTGGCTCGCGCCCAAGTACCGGGACAACGCGCATTATCGCTTCTATCGCTGGGGACAGACCCTCACGGATACCGCGCGAGACTTTATCCGGCGGGCCAAAGATGATCTGCTCTCGCCGGAAGAATTGAAGCAACGCCAGACAGATCAAATAGACCGGGGATACGGGCTGGACTTGGCGCGGATCTGCGCCGAGATCTATGCGGATTACGAGCGCGCCTTGCGCTACCGCGGCGCGGTGGATTTTCAGGACTTGATTTGCCTGGCGCTGCGCGTATTGCAAAGCGACCCGGCCTACCTGGAGTCGCTTCGGCGAAAATACCGTTACATTCTCGAAGACGAAGCCCAAGACAGCAGCCTTCTTCAGGAGCGCATTTTGCGCTTGCTGGCGGGGGACAAGGGCAATTGGCTGCGCGTTGGCGACCCCAATCAAGCCATCTTCGAGACCTTTACCACCGCCAATCCCAAATATCTGCGGGCTTTCATTGGCTCGCAAGGCGTCGTCGGGCGCGAATTGCCTAACTCCGGGCGCAGCACACGTAGCATTCAAAGGCTGGCCAACCAGCTGATCGCCTGGTCGCTGAAACATCCCCATGGCGCGATTCGCGAACGCCTCCCGCTCAGCCAGCCTTTTATTCAGCCGACGCCGGCCGGTGATCCACAGCCGAACCCGCCCGATGATCCGGCCGCGGTCGTCTTGTACCCGGAAGCCTATAGCGCGACTAAAGAAGCGATGATCGTCACCGAATCTTGCAAGCGCTGGCTGGAAAGCCATCCCGATCAGACCGCCGCGATTCTGGTGGCGCGCAATACCCGCGGTTCGGAGATTGTCAAATTCTTGCGCGAGAAGCGCGTGCCCTACGTGGAAAACCTCAACACGACCTCGTCAACGCGCGCTGTCGTGGGCAGCCTGGCGCTCATCCTGGAATATCTGGCCGATCCCAAAGACGCCAAGAAGCTGGCGAAGGTCTATCAAGTGACGCGCCGCGACGAACAGGACGATGCCCAAGCCACGCCAGCTATCGAGCGCGTGACGACGGGCTTGGGCAGGATCAGCGCGGTCGAAGAATATGTCGCGCCGCGTTTGAACGATTGGCTCGAGGACAGCTTGTCACCCGATGAACACGCGGAACTTTACGCCCAGCTGACTGAATTTCGAGAGCGCGTAGGCGCCTGGCTGCGCGCGGCGGAGTTGCCCGTCGATCAATTGATCCTGACCGTCTCGGGCCATGTCTTTAGGGATGTCGGCGATATCGCCACGGCGCATATGGTGGCGCTTTACCTGGCGCGGCTGGGAGAGACGCACCCCCAGATGCGCCTGCCGGATTTCGCCGCGGAACTGCGCGATATCGCCGCCAATCGCCGCCGCTTCACCGGCTTGGGCGATGACGAAGGGCAATTCGATCCCGACGCGCACAAGGGCAAGGTGACGGTCACCACCTTGCACAAAGCCAAGGGGCTGGAATGGGATCGCGTCTATCTCATCTCGGTCAACAACTACGACTTTCCTTCAGCCGAGCCTAACGATTCCTTCATCGGCGAAAAATGGTACATCCGCGACGATCTCAACCTGTCGGCCGAGGCTCTGGCGCAGCTCGCAGCCTTGCAAAGCGGCGAGGCTTATCACGAGGGATTCGCCAGCCTCGACGCCCGCGTCGAATACGCTGCCGAACGCCTGCGGCTGCTCTACGTCGGCATCACCCGCGCCCGCAAAGCGCTGACCATCACCTGGAATACCGGCCGCGGCGACGCCACCGAAGCCACGCCTTTGCTGGCGCTGCGAACCTGGTGGGAAGAGGAAATGCGAAAGCGCGAGAGCCATGAACCTGCCCGATGATTTCGCCTTCACACAAGGCAGCTTGCAAGACGCCGCCGATTGTCCCCGGCGCTTTGAGCTGCGCTATATCAAGCGGCTGCGCTACCCGGCCGTGGAAGCCGCGCCCGCGCTCCAGTTCGAGCGGCGCACGCGGCAAGGCGCCCGCTTCCATAAACTGGTGCAACAGCATCTTTTGGGCTTACCCGCCGAGACGCTGGCGCGGTCGCTGGGCGATGACCCGGAACTGGCGACCTGGTGGGACACCTTCCGCAGAGCGGGCTTGGCCGGGCTGCCGGAGCAGCGTCAGGCCGAAATCACCTTGCAGACGCATCTAGCCGGGCGCCGCCTGATCGCCAAATACGATCTGCTGGCGCTGGACGCGGGCGGGGAAGCGGTCATCGTCGACTGGAAGACTTGGCGCCGGGTACCCGCGCAGAGCTATCTGGAGGACCGCCTGCAGACCATCCTCTATCGCTACGTGCTGGCCAAAGCCGGCGCGCATCTTTACGGCGCTCCGATTCCGCCCGAGAAGATCCGCATGATTTATTGCTTCGTCGCGCAGGGGGGCAAGCGCCTCAGCATCGATTATTCGGTCCAGCAACTGCGAGAAGACGAGTCGTACCTGCGCGCGCTGATAAAAAAGGTCGACGGGGCGGAGCAATTCACGCTGACGGACAATGAATCCCTTTGCCGCTTCTGCACCTACCGGTCGCTCTGTGAACGGGGCGGCGTGGGTCCGCTTGATTTGCTCGATGAAGATGACGAGCTTGAAGAAGAAGATTTTGACCTGGATTTTGCTCAGATCGCCGAGATTGAGTTTTAGTGATGTAAGAGAGGCTAACCATGAAAATCGACCGCGTTCGCGCCATCCACGTCCGCGCCGAATGGGATTACCACGAACCCTTGGGCGAAACCGGCTTGGCGCGCCCCAGCTTCATCTATCCCGAACTGGAAGCGGCGCAGCCGCGCTGGCCCATCGAGAACATGAGCGGCGGACCGCCCTACCCGGTGGATGCCCATTTCTTGCTCATCGACGCCGACGAAGGCGCCACCGGCATCTGCGGTCCCGTCGATGATGAAGACATCGCCATCATTGAGCGCTATTTCGCCGAGATGCTGATCGGCGAGAACCCGCATGCGGTCGAGCGCATCTGGGACAAGATGTACCGCCTCGCCATTCACGGGCGCAAGGGCACGCCGATGCTGGCGCTCAGCAAGGTCGATCTCGCCCTCTGGGACCTCAAGGGCAAATTGCTCGACGCGCCGGTGTATGTGCTGCTGGGCGGTCCCTCGCGCCAGAAGATCCGCGCCTACGCCTCCATGCTCGGTTATTCGGTGGAGCCGCTGAAAGTCATTGAACGCACACGGCATTTCCTGGCGCAGGGGTTCACCGCCTTCAAGTGGTTCCTGCCCGGCATGCCCAAAGACGGCGAAGCGGGCATCCGCAGAAACCTCGCTATCATCCGCGCCGCGCGCGAAGCGGCCGGTCCCGATGTCGACCTGATGTTTGATGCCTGGAGCAGTTGGGATGTCCCCTATACCCTGCGCATGATCGATCTGGCGGCGGAATACCGACCCTACTGGTTTGAAGAGCCGGTCCTGGCGGACAAGATCCCGCAGTACGCCGAATTGCGACGCTCGGCGCGCGGCGTCTTCATCTCCGGCGGCGAACACGAATATACGCGCTGGGGCATCAAAGCCTTGCTCGACGCCGAGGCTGTACACGTGTTGCAGCCGGATGTGACCTGGGCTGGCGGCTTGACCGAAATGACTAAAATTTGCGCGCTGGCGTCGGCGCATGACATTCCCGTCATCCCCCACCATGGCGGCTGGCCCTCGACCCACCTGATCGCTTCGCAGACGCTGACCACCTGCCCGCTGCAAGAATGGCTCTTCCAGGCCGGTCGGCACAGCAATGTCTTCTACAAGCACAAACTGATACCGGTCGACGGCCATATCGAGTTGCCCAGCGCGCCGGGCATGAACATGGACCTGGCGGAAGACGGACTCGCGCTTGTCGAGGAGCGGACACTGGCTGACTGATGGCAGACAATGTCTTGCTGGCCATATTGGCGTCAATCAGTCGCTTATACACAATGAAAGGCTTGTCTGGTACTCTATCTGTGGTGAACAAGACAGACGCAAATACCCACCTCACAGCAAAAATATGACGCCATTTGGCGACCCAAACTACAACATAAAGACAAGCCTTGTAGGGGCGACCTATCAGGTCGCCCGAAGAGCACGCCAATTTGGGCAGGTTTGCTCGCGGCTATCTGACCAAGGAAAAACTGTTATGCCCTCAGATCTGGGGAGGGGGGTACCCCCCCCCCCACGTATACATACTGTATCTATATTGTTACTCAAAAACAGGGCAAAATGAGGGCATCTTCCGAGCATTTGAGGACGAGTTGCGTACCGCTTAGACTAAAACTGTGTCCACTTTTTCGGGTGAAGATCGGAAGATCACAATCCCAAATTCGTCTTGAATAGCTATGACAATCGGTCAAACGATGCAATCTCAAAACCGAGCGGGGGCACGCGAATGGGAGGAACCCCGCGCGCTAGACGCGCCCGCGGCCTTGCGCGCCGCTGTCGGCGGGCACCCCTTGATCGCCGAGCGCCTGACGCGCATGGGCATCACGACCCCCGCCGCGGCGCAGCGCTTTCTGTCGCCTGCCCATTATCAACCGACGTCGGCGAGCGAACTGCCCGATATGGACCGGGCGGTCGAGCGCCTGGAACGCGCGGTTCGCGCTCGCGAAAGGATTCTGATTTGGGGCGACTTTGATGTCGACGGACAGACGTCGACAGCCCTGCTTTTCTCCGCTTTGCAGAGGAAGGGCGCGCAGGTCAGCTATCATGTGCCCAATCGCTTTAGCGAAGGCCACGGCATCCATCTGCCGACGCTCGCAAAAAGACTGGACGGGGGCGTCAATCTCCTTCTGACCTGCGATACCGGCGTGGCGGCTCACGAAGCGGTGGACTACGCGCGTAGCCGCGGTGTGGATACGATCATCACCGATCATCATGCGCTGCCGGCGGAGCTGCCCGCGGCTTGCGCGGTGGTCAATCCTCGCCGCTTGCCGGCCCGGCATCCGCTGATCGAATTGCCCGGGGTCGGTATCGCCTACAAGTTGATCGAGGCGCTGTACGGTGGCGACGACAGTGATTTCCTGCTGGATCTGGTGGCTCTAGGTATCGTCGCCGATGTGATGGTGCAAGTGGATGATGCGCGTTATTTGCTGCAGCGCGGCTTGGAGATCCTGCGGCGGAATCAGCGGCTGGGCCTCCGCGCGCTGCTGGAACGCGCCCAAATCGCCCCGGCTGAGCTCAACGAGGGGCATATCGGTTTCGCCCTGGCGCCGCGCTTGAATGCCCTGGGCCGGCTGGACGATGCCAATCCGGCCGTCGAACTGCTCACCACCACAGACTGGCAGCGGGCGCGTCAACTGGCGAATAACCTGGAAGGTCTCAATAATCGACGCAAGTTCCTCTCGAACCAGGTCTATCAGTCGGCGATCGCGCAAATCGAAAATGACCCTTCGCTGCTCGATTATGCCGCGCTCGTGCTCAGCCACAGCGATTGGCACAGCGGCGTGATCGGCATTGTCGCCAGCAGACTGGTCGAGGAATTCGCGCGTCCGGTAGTGCTGCTCGCGGCGCCCGACGAGACCGCCCGCGGCTCCGCGCGTTCCCTTGCCGGCGTCGATATCACCTCTGCTTTTGGAGAGCTGGCGCCGCTTTTGTCTCGTTATGGTGGGCACAGCATGGCAGCGGGCTTGAGCCTGCCGGCGGACAAAGTCTTCGCCTTTCGTCGCGCCCTCTCGGCGGTCGTGCGCGCCATAGCCGGCGAGCGCCCGCCGCAACCGACCCTGAACATAGACGGCTATCTCGAACTGGGCGAGATTTCGCTGGATCTGACGCGGGACTTCGAGCGCCTGGCGCCCTTTGGCAACGGCAATCCGCCGCTGACCCTGGCGACGCGCGATCTGAAATTGGTGAAACAGTCCGGATTGGGGCGTCGCGGCGAACATCTGGAGCTACACGTTGAAGACGGCAAGGGGATAAGACAGCGGGTTATCTGGTGGCGCGGCGCCGGTCAAGATCTGCCGGCTGGGCGCTTCGACCTGGCTTATACGCTGCGCATAAACGACTACAAGGGGCTGCGCGAACCGCTGGTCGAATGGGGTGACTGCCGGCTGACCTCGACTGCTGTGCCACAACTGGGAGAAGAAGCGCTTGCCCTTGAGCTGATTGATCATCGTCGGTCAATGGCGCCCGCCGAGCAGCTTGAAGTTGAGCTGGCGCGTTTTCCCGATGCGCTGATCTGGTCGGAAGTCGAAGAGATCGCCGGCGCGATCGATCGCCTGCGCCTGAGCTCGAAGGAAACCTTGATCGTCTGGACCGTGCCCCCGTCTGCGGAAATATGGTCGGCCGCGCTTGCGACAGTCAACCCGGCTCGCCTGATCCTGTTTGGCAACCTCCCCGATGTTGATAGCCGGGCGAGCTTCCTGGGGCGTTTGGCTGCCTTGGTCAAGTACGCCTTGAATCACAAGAATGGCGCGGCGCAGATTGAGGCGCTGGCGACAGCTATGGGACAGCGCGAACGGAGCGTGCAAGTTGGCTTGCAAGTGCTGCGTTCGCTCGGTAAACTCGCCTATCGAGTGGGACCGACGGGCGAATATCACCTGACGGGGCGCGACAGCCCGCCAGGCGACGATCTGGAAATGCTGCAAAAGCGCTTGGATATGATCCTGCGCGAGACCCGCGCCTATCGTGACTATTGGCAGAAGACGCAAATCAAGGGATGACAAATGACGATTACACAGTCGGTATCCTGGTGGTGCTTTGAACGCGAAGACATCGACCCGGTTGACCTGCTGCGAACTTGCAAGGCAATTGGGTATGCGGCAATGGAGTTGGCGCCCGTCGAGCAGTTTGCCCTGGTTAAGGATCACGGCTTGAAGATCGCGGCTCATCAATTGCACGTCCCGCTGACCCAGGGCATCAGCCACCCCAAATACTGGGACGATATTCAACAGCAGGCGGAAAAAAACTTTGAACTCGCCCAGCGCTGGAATATCCCGAATTTGATCGTCTTCAGCGGCAATCGCGAGGGCTTGCCAGACGAGGAAGGCGCCGAAAACGCCATTAAACATCTCGAGGTACTGGCTCGCGATGCCGAATCAGCCGGTGTGACCCTCATCCTGGAGTTGCTCAATAGCAAGCTCGATCACCCCGATCATCAGTGCGACCGAACCGACTGGGCAGTCCAGGTTGTATCCGCCGTGAATTCGCCGCGGGCGCGCATTCTCTACGATATTTATCACATGCAAGTCATGGAAGGCGACGTCATACAGACGATCCGCGACAATCATCAATGGTTTGCCCACTATCACACGGCCGGCGTGCCCGGCCGCAACGAACTTGATGATTCGCAAGAACTGAATTACCGCGCCATTTGTCGCGCAATCGCGGAGACAGGCTACACTGGCTATATCGGCCAGGAATTCCTGCCAACCGGCGGCTGGAAAGCGTCCCTGCAACAAGCCTATGACGTCTGCAATGTCAGTGTCTAGTATGAACCCCGATGCGGATAACGCCGCATCCAGGTGGCGGGCGTATTGTACTCCTGCAACAGTGCGATGCCGCTGACAATCACGCCCATGCCAAATATCATCGTCAGCGTGATTTCTTCTCCCAGCACCAGAACGCCGCCGATGCCCGCAACGATGGGAATGACATAGGTGGTCATCACCGCCGGCGTAGCGCCGAAGCGCTTGATGTTGTAAAAGGACAGCAGCAAACCCAGGAATGTTCCCATAATCGCGGAGTAAATCAGCGCGAGATAGCCGGCGCCGGTGACCGCGCTTAGATCGAAGCCGACCGTCAGCAGCGAGAACGGCATCACCACCAGCGCCGTGCTGAAGATGCGTATGCTGCCCACGTCATAGGCGTCATAACCGGTTAGACGCTTGCGCGCATAAATGATCATGATCGAACTGAAGATCATGGCGACTGATACCAGGAGGAAACCGGTGGACGCCGTCGATTGCGCATCGGGTAAGCCATCCTCGCCGCTGGCTGCCAGCAGCATGGCGCCACCGAGAGCCAAACCGACCCCGAAGACCTTGCGCCGGCTCAATAGTTCGTCGGGCAAGGTAAAATGCGCCAAAATGATGGTGATCGCGGGACCTGTACTCAACAACAACGCGGATACGCCGCTCGACAGGTACTGGAGCGAAGTGATGACACAGGTCATCGGCACTGCCGTTCCGAAAACGCCCAGCAGCCCGGCCCGCTTCCACAACTCGCGGTCGCGCGGCAAGCGTCGTCCGGTGGCAATCCGGTATACAGCCAGAGCCATCAGGCTGGAGATGATCATGCGTATGCCGATGTAGGTGGTCGGCTCGAATTGGCCGACGCCGAAACGAGAAAAGACCATCGAGGAGCCAAACATGAAACCGAGCAGGGTCACATAGGGAAGCGCTTTAATATTCAACAATTAGTTCCTGGCGCGGGTAGATAAATGCGAGGGAGTATACAACAGACCTGGAACAAAGAGATATGGCAATGTTGCGGATTCGTAATGGAATAACTTGCCGCCACGATCTCAGTCGGCCTCGTCCATCTCAGGGGTCGGCTTCACATTATCTAATCAGACATTGTTGACCGGTGTGATAGGCCGCTCGCCTTGCAATACAGCGGCGATATTTTGCGCGCATAAGTGACGCGCTGCCCGTCGACTCTCGCGGGTGCCGCCGCCGATATGCGGTGTCAGGCAGACATTTTCCATCTGGAGCAGAGCAGGATGCGCCGCGGGCTCAAATTCAAACACATCCAGCCCAGCGCCGGCAATCGCGCCGTCAAGAAGCGCGTCGACCAGCGCCTCTTCATGTACCACCGCGCCCCGCGACATGTTGATCAGATATGCGCTCGGTTTCATTCGCGCCAGGCGCGCGGCGTCAATCAGATGGCGCGTATGCGCTGTGAGCGGCGTGTGAATGGTAATCACATCGGCTTCCCTTATGAGATCGTCAAGCGCGCGATAGGCGGCGTCCCGGGACGGCGTACTGTTATGATAGATGATGCGCATATCAAATGCTCTGGCGCGCCGGGCAACCGCTTTGCCGATGCGCCCATATCCGATCACCCCCAGCGTTTTGCCCGCCAACAGCAGCCCGTCCCAGATTCCCGGCTGGAATCCATCGGACAGCCATTGCTCCGAACGCACATAGCGGTCTGCCGCATTGATCTTCCGCAACAGATTCAATATCAGGGCGAAGGCGCAATCCGCGGTAGACGCCACAAAGGCATCCGGGACGTTTGTCGCCCAAACGCCGCGTTGCGCCATTAGATCAAGATCAAGATTATCAACGCCTATCGCCACATTGGCCACAATCTTGAGGCTTGGCGCCGCATCGAGCAGCGCTTTATCAACGGTCAGTTCCGCCTGATTGATGATGCCATCCAGCTCGGGGGCGTGTCTCAGCACGGTTTCACGGGGCATCAAGCGTCCGCCAGCCGGACCTTGGATGACCTGCGCCAAACCTGCCAAAGGTGCAAGCGCGTCTTCTGGCACGGCATTGGTAATCAAGACCCTTTTCATCTTCTAATCTCATACATAGTAGGCGCGGTCGGTTGGCGGCTTCCTTAAGCCCGGGTGCCTTGACAGCAGCGCTTCATCTATATCAAAGCCCAAACCCGGTCGATCGGCCAGAGCAAAAAATCCCCGCTCAATCGGCAATCTCTGTGACAAGCAATCATCGCGCCAGGCGACATCCTTGAACATAAATTCCTGTCGATAGAAGTTGGGTATCGTCGCCATCGTATGTGCCGAAGCGATTGTCGAAATGGGACCGTTGGGATTGTGCGGCGCAATCGGCACATTGTACGCTTCCGCCATAGTGGCGATTTTGCGCATTTCGCTGATGCCGCCGCAACGCGTGATATCCGGCATGAGTATATCCGCCGCCTGCGCATCGAGAATGCGCTTTGCCATGGCGCGCGAATGCAGGCGTTCACCTACACAAACCGGCAGCGATATCCGACGGCGAATGTCAGCGATGGCCTCCGGATATTCCGGCAAAGCCGGTTCCTCGTACCACATGCAGTTAAAATCAAGTTCGGACAGGCGATGCGCCATTTCAACGGCGGTCGGCCCATTGAGGAAGGCGTGGGTTTCGATGGCGATTGGCAGGTCTGGACCAACAGCTTCCGCCACTGCCTCAACCAGTTCCAGCGCAAGCTGCTTCTGCCCGGCGCTCAGCGTATTGGTGTCGGAAAGATCATCGCCATAGCCGTAATGAACATGGGCAAAGGGGTCGAACTTGAGCGCAGTGAAGCCAGCGGCAACGGTTTCTTTCGCTTGTTGGGCATAGCTGTCGGGGCTGTGATCGCCGTCGATAAACCAGTAATTGGCGTAGAGTTGAATGCGCCCGCGGTACATCCCCCCGAGCAATTCATAAACCGGCGCGTTGAGCGCCTTGCCCTTGATATCCCACAAGGCGATATCTATGGCGCTGATGGCTGAAAGCAGCGGACCGGCCTGCCCCAGCCAGTGCATGTCGCGGTAGATTTTCGTCCAGATGTAATCAATGCGACGCGCATCCATGCCGGTGACAAACTGCCCGACATGCTGGCAGGCGGCTTCAATCAACGGCGAGCCGGGCCAGTTGGTCGCCTCTCCCCAGCCGTGAATACCCGCATCGGTCTCGACTTTGACCAGCGTCCAATTGTATTTGATGCCTTCAACAAGATAGGTTTTTACATCGCTGATCTTCATCATGCCGGCTCAAATTCGATAGGCAGCGATTTTAAGCCGCGAAACAAGGCGCTGTTCCATTCCAGGTGGTCATGCGCCAATCGCATGTTCTTCAACCGCCCCAAAAGTCCGCGGAAGGCGACCGGCGCTTCCAGCCGAGCCAGCGGCGCCCCCAGGCAGAAATGCGGCCCATAACCAAAGGCGAGGTGCTTGTTCGGCGAACGTGTAATATCAAGCGCGTCCGGATCGGGAAACTGAGCGGGATCACGATTGGCAGCGCCAAGAAACTGTATGATTAGTTGATCCTTTTCGATGCTTGCGCCATCAATTTGCACCTGACGCGTGGCGATACGTCGATTGCGCTGGAAGGGACCTTCATAGCGCAGAAATTCCTCCGTCGCCGACTCCGCCAGATCAAGATTGTCGCGCAGGCGTCTGAACTCGTCGGGATGTTGAAGCAAGGCGTACAAACCGTTTGCGATGAGATAGGTGGTTGTCTCGTGCCCGCCGATCAGAATCGTCACACAACTCGATACCATCTCCTCCTCGCTGAGCTTGTCCCCCTCCAGTTCCGCTTGAACCAGCGCAGTGATCAGATCATCTTCGGGCTGTCGCCGCCGTTTGGCATAGATGTCGCGGAAGTATTGCTGCATGGCCAGCAGAGCGTCCTGTGATTTGAGCAAGACCTCCGGGCTGGGTTTTGGCGTCGCCATGAATCCGACGATTTCCCCGGACCAGGCTTTGAACTTGGCGTGATCTTCCACCGGTATGCCCATCATTGTCGCGATCACGGTGACTGGCAGCGGATAGGAAAAATCCCAAATGACATCCATTTCGCCACGCGCGATCTGCGCGTCAATCAGCCGCTCGACGATGTCCTGGACATAATTTTCCATTTTGCGGATTGCCCGCGGCGTGAAAGCCATGTGCACCAGCTTGCGCATACGGGTATGGTCGGGCGGGTCAACATTGATCAGCCCCTGCGAATAATGGCGCACCAAGGGCTCGACTTTCTCCCAGAGCGGTTCCGGCAAGTCCATCGTAGCGGTCAGCCGTCCCAGACTGGTGAAACTCTGATAGTCCTGCAGGGTCCAGGTGATATCCTGATAGCGAGTGAGCATCCAGCAACCCCAGGCGTCGCTCCAGTAAACGGGGGCTGCCTCGCGCATTTGCTGATAAACCGGATAGGGATTCTCATTGAACGCTTCCGAAGTGAGGGCGCTGTCGAATTGACCCATGTCCTTGCCGCCTCCTGCTCTTAGGATAACTCCGACCGATAATTGCTGATCACCTCGGAGGTCCGCAGATAACGATCATAGATGCGCAGGCTCTGGATTGCGGACCCAATTTCGACTCGCTCCCTGTCAGCTTCGACGGACGCGCCATCCTGTACGCTGGCGCTGCCCGGCGCGATGATCGGGTTTTTGGACGCGCTATTGACATGGCGCAATCCTGGATTGAAACGTCCCCAGCCAAATTGCCGAAAGGCGCCGCCGTCACACAAGACGCCGTCAACGATGAAGGAGATGATTTTGGGTCCCCCGTCAACCACAACCGCCAGATGATGCAGGACCCCCGCCTCCAGCATGTCGGGGTCGCAATCCCAACGGGTTTCTCCCCGTCCGTCATTCAGGATGATTTCGACGGTGCCGCGCGCAGTAGTCATCAATGCCCAACCCTGACCGTTCGGGGCGCGCGCGTCCAAAAGCCGCTGGTCCCCATCTAGCCGATCCAGCCGCAGCCATGTTTCTATCGTGAAGCCGCTGCGCATGTCTTTCGCGCCGAAGTCCGGACGCTGGTGGTCGCGGATGTTGAAAGCGGGCAGAGGCGGCATGATGACATGCCGATCTTCATTGGCTTTGGCGGAATCGGCTTTCCACTCGATAGCGCAACCCTCCCTGGTCAGGACGCTGCCCTCTTGGAACTGTCCCCACAGCCCTTCCAGCAGGTCCTGGTCCAGTTGATGGACCCGCGCCTTGTCCTTTTGCGTTTCCAGCAGATAGATCTTTCCAGCGTCTTCAATTAGATCGGGATAGCTCATGCGGATATAGCTGTCATCGTCGTATAGAACAATCTCCGGTTGCGACCACTGGATGACAGCGCCCCCCGCCGTATCCGCCTCGACGCCGCCGCAAAGCCAGACCGGATTGCGATCTTCGTACCAATTGCCGCCGTGATTATGAAACCAGTATAGATAGTTCCCGTTTTGGCACTTCCAGGCGAAATTGGCGGCGCGCGGATGCTTCATCAAGCGACCGTTGGCATAACGCTTGTATTCCGGCTGCGTCCAGGTATATCCTCCGTCGCGGCTGTAGGCAAAGGCTGGATGGCCGTCGATGGTGCGGTAGACGCTGTATATCGTGCCGTCGCTGAGGACGGTGTAGCTGTGTTCTTCGGCAATGGGTCCGCCGCCGGGCGGTGTTCTTAGGCCGGCATCGCCATCGGGCAGAGTCTCCCAGACGATCTTTTCCGGGTCGCTTTCCGTCAAGATGTTCTCGCTGCGCAACAAGACGCCCTCGGAGCGGGTAAAAAAGCCATGACCCAGGCCGCCAACTTTGTGCAGCGAAACATAAGCCGCGCCCGCATGGATAAACGCCTTGCCCACGTTCCAGAAGTAGCGGACCTCGCCGCCGTAGGGATTTTCCCGGTCAATTGCCATCTCGCGCACAGGCACATTGTAACGTTTGGACGACCAGGTCAGTCCATGATCGTCGCTGGTTTTGAAGACAAAATACCCTTGAGAATCCACGCGATAGCATTTGCCGTCTTTGTAAGGCGGGTCATCCGCTTTGACATAGCGGCGGTCATCGCTGTTGTGATTGTAAAACAGGTATATGCGCCCGCTCGGCGCCTTCAAGGGAACAGCATAAGAAGCTTCCGGTCCATCCGCGGGTTCGACGGCGACCGGGGCGGACCAGGTTCGCCCTTGATCGGTGCTGCGACTTGCGATGATATGCTGCCCGGACGCGCCCTCGATGCCGGCGCCGGTTGTTATCGTGCACAGCCAGGCGCCATCATCTGTCTTGACCACATAGGGTTGATCGCTATAGCGCTCAGTCGGGATTTCCCGCCCGGCGGCGATCAGTCGATTGTCACTCATGGTGCCTCCTTAATTCTCAAGACCATCCAGCGCCAAGTCATCGGCAAAGTGACAGGCGGCGGTATGATTTGGCGCGACCTCCACCAGCGGCGGCGCCTGTTCGCGGCAAATCTGTTCCGCATAGGGACAGCGCGGATGAAAATAACAGCCGCTTGGCGGATTCGCCGGGTCGGGCAATTCACCTTCGATGCCGCCCGTCTCGGGCAGAGGTCGATCAGGGTCCGGCCGCGGGATGGCGGAAAGCAGCGCCTCGGTATACGGATGCCTGGGACGGGCAAAAAGATGCTGGGTGGGCGCTTGTTCAACCAGCTTGCCCACGTACATGACGGCCACTTCGTCTGACACATGTTCCACCACGCTCAGATCGTGGGCGATAAACAAATAGGTCAGGCCAAGCTCTTCCTGCAGATCCTTGAGCAGATTCAATATTTGCGCCTGCACCGAGACATCCAATGCCGAGACCGCCTCATCACAGACGATCAGCTGCGGATTGATGCTCAATGCGCGAGCAATGCCAATCCGTTGACGCTGGCCGCCGCTAAAGGCATGCGGATAGCGTTTCATATAACGCAGATCCAGACCGACCAACTCCAGCGCGGCGCGCACGCGGTCTTCCAATGCTTTTCCCGCCGCGATTCTGTTAATGCGCAAGGGTTCGCTGACGATATCGAAGACGGTTTTACGCGGGTCGAGGCTGGAATAGGGATCTTGAAAAATCATCTGCATGTGTTTGCGAAACTCGCGCAAGTTCCGTCGGTTGAGTTGAGCGAGGTCGGTTGTCTCCCCCTCGTGATGAAACAGGATTTCACCGGCGGTCAGATCAATAGCGCGCAAGACACAGCGCCCCAATGTGGTTTTACCCGATCCCGATTCGCCGACCAAGCCCAGCGTCCGCCCCTTGTCGATGCTCAAGCTGACATGATCGACAGCTCGCACATGCCCGACAACGCGCCGCAACAAACCCCGTTCGATGGGAAAATATTTTTTTAGACCGCGTACCTCCAGCAGGCTTGGCTCGCGCATTTGGGCTTATCCCCTTATGGCGTCAACGGCAATTGGGGGGCGCAAGCGCGCCGAATTAGTGGCTGGGTCGCAATCTTGCAGCCATTCATCCGTGATGTATTTTCCCAGCAGGTAATGTTTGCGATCGGGATAAAACAGGATACGCTCTTCGCCGTCATCAACAATGCTGGGGTAAACCGCGACCTGCGTGCCACCGGTATTCGGCAGCAGCACCCCGTTTGAGGTGGCGAAGATCTTGGGCGGTCCAAAGCGCAGCGGATGGTCTTTTTCGCCCGCGATTTCCCGCCCGACGGTCAACCAGACCGGATAGCGGTTATGCTTGGAATCAACCGGCGATTTGCCGCCGTTGGCAGTGCCGTCGTTATTGTAAAACAGCAGCAGGTAGCGCCCGTCATGGCAGCGATAAAGCGGGCTGGGCGACATCGGATTCAGGATGGGATTCCCGCCGGGTTCGTAACGCAAGACGCGCGGCTTGTCCCATGTGCGCCCGTCATCCGCCGAAAGCGCGTAATAATTGGTGCCATGCAAAGTCCGAAAGACGCAAATGAGCCGCCCGTCAGACAGCGCTTGTACCGTCGGCTCCTGGGCGACGCTGACGCCGGGACGGTAGGGATTCTCAACCTGCAAGCCATGCGGCGCTTTGGGCCAGGTTGTGACGACCAGTTTCTTCGGGTCGCGCTCGCTGAAGATATTTTCAAAGCGCAGGAAACAGATTTCTGACCAGTGTTCCAGCAGGTTTAAGCTGAGCTTGACCGCGGGATCCCAGGTATTGCTCGCCCAGCGCGTGAAGGGCGCCAGCACGTGGTCTTCCGGCGTGACGAAGATGTTTTGATAGACGATCCAATTGGGCGGCACGGCCGGGTCGGGGTGGCTGATGGCGCTCGGCTCAATCGGGAAGTCATAAGTGGCGGCGCTCCAGGTACGCCCGTCGTCGTCGGAAAAGCGGCAGCGCACCAGCCCGGTCGTGTCCTCGCGGGCATCGTCGACCCCGACATTCTTGTTGTAGATGTAATAGACGCGGTGGCCGCCATCGGCCAATAGATCGGGCGCGACAATGGGAAAACCCCAACTCGCCAGCCCAGTCCCCTCCGCGTCGCCGGGTTGAGGACCATCGATGGTTTGCGGTTCCGACCAAGTCACCCCGCGATCCAGCGAACGGCTAAATACCACCCGTTGATCGCCGGCGTTCTCGAAGGTAGATTGCGTCCAGAATCCCAGGAATGTGCCCGGCGGTGTCTTGACGACCAGAAAATGTTGATTGCAGGCGCCTGGACCAGCCAAGTCTTGAGGAATATAAGCCAGCAAATCCGGCTCGGTGCGTTCCCATTCGTTTTCCAAGTAAAGATCGTTCACGTCCTGTCGCTCCATCTTGTTCTCATAGAACCGCAAAACAGAAAACCGAGTAAGGCTTGTCCGTTATTGTGGTGTTTCCAGCGCTACTTCAACCCTGTAGTGGTCCTAATTTATTGGACACAAAATCGCAGAACTTTAGAGAGGATTCCGCTGCAACCATTGCCTCTCACGTTCTGCCGGCGTCCGGTAGTCTATAGCACTGTGC
>DAOULD010000029.1:0-24459 GCA_034420635.1 Anaerolineae bacterium
TACACCGCCATCGCCATCATCGATGTCACCCAGGGCAAAATGGCCGCCCTCGACCGCTTTAACCAAGTCGGCTGGAGCCTGCAGCGCGACCGGCTCAAATCCCTGGTCCAGCGCTGGAACCCGCAGATCATCTGGGCTGAAGCCAACAGCATCGGCGAACCCAATATCGAGGCATTGCTCCAGGAAGGCTTGCCCGTCCGCCCCTTCCTCACCACCGGCAAATCCAAATCACCACTCATCGAATCCCTCGCCCTGGCCATCGAGCGCAACGACATCACCCTGCTCAACGACCCCGTCCTGCTGGCTGAACTGGCAAACTACTCCCTGGAACGCCTGCCCAGCGGTTCCTGGCGCTACGGCGCGCCCGCCGGCGGCCACGACGACACCGTCATCGCCACCGCCCTGGCTTGGTACGGCGCCCGACACAGCAGCCGCCCATCCTTCGACTTCGCCTAACCACCCATGAACACCAAAATCTCTCTGTGCCTCTGCGCGCTCTGTGTTCAAAATCTCTCTGTGCCTCTGCGCGCTCTGTGTTCAAAATCTCTCTGCGCTCTCTGCGCGCTCTGTGTTCAAAATCTCTCTGCGCTCTCTGCGCGCTCTGTGTTCAAAATTTTCTGCACCCCCGCCAAATCCAAAACCCAGCAATACCGCGACCTCCAGCCCGTCGGCCTCTTCAAAATCCCCAAAAAACTGGGGACGGCGCGGGGCGCTCGCGAGGGACTCGCGGGTACGCTAAGGGGAATGCCTATACTAGGAGCTTCTGATGCCGAAACCCAGCCTACCGATACGCCGGCAGATAGTCCCCGTGCGCCTCGATCAGCTCATCCACCATCGACCAGATCTGATCCAGCCTCAACTCCGCGCCCGTGTGCGGGTCGAGCATGGCAGCATGGTAAATGTGTTCGCGCGCCCCGGTCAGCGCCGCCTCGACCGTCAGCGACTGCACGTTGATATTGCTCTGCATCAGCGCCGCCAGTTGCGGCGGAAGCGCGCCGACCCGCGTCGGCTGCACGCCGTTGGCATCGACCAGACAAGGGACCTCGACGCAGCAGCCCTCCGGCAGATTGTCGATGATGTTGTCGTTGGGCACATTGCCGTATATGCTGCGGGCCGCGCCTGTCTCCATGCTGTGGATGATCAGCGAGCCGTATTCAACGCTGCGCTCGACCACCTTCAGGTCCGTGATGCTGCGCACCGTCCAGCCCTTGTGCATGGGATGCACATCGCGCAGCGCGCGCAGGATCTCTGCCTCGCTGGGGATGCGTCCCTCTTCTTCCGCCTTTTCCAGCAATTGCCAACTGATGATGCCGGCTTTGCAGCGCTCGATGTATTCGTCCAGCGGGATGTTGAACTTTTCGATCAATGCCGCATCGCCATCCTTGATGAACCAAGGCACGTATTCGCTGAAATGTTCGCTGGATTCGGTCACAAAGTAACCCAGCCGCAGCAGCATCTCATAGCGGACGCGGTTGGTCGGCGGTACGCGTCCTTCTTCATAGACCTTGTGCAAAAGCGGATACAGATCCTCGCCGCTGCGGCGATCCTCGAACTTGAGGTAGAAAGCCATGTGATTGATGCCGGCGGCCAGATAATTGATGTCTTCGTAAGGCACGCCGATGTCCCGCGCCAGCTCATGCGCGGTGCCGGGCACGCTATGGCAAAGCCCGACCGTGCGGATATCCGTGGCGCGGCTCAATGCCCATTGGTTCATGCACATGGGATTGGCGTAATTGATAAAGAGCGCCTCCGGGCAAAGTTCCTCCATATCGCGCGCGATATCGATCAAGACGGGAATTGTGCGCAGTCCGCGCATGATGCCCCCGATGCCCAGGGTATCCCCGATCGTCTGACGCAAGCCGTATTTTTTGGGGATCTCGAAGTCGATGACCGTCGCCGGTTCATAGCCGCCGACTTGAATCATGCAGACGACATAATCGGCGCCGGTCAAGGCGGCGCGGCGGTCGGTGGTGACTTCGACGGTCGGAGCGTTGCCCAGTGTCTTGATGATATGCCGCGCCACCTGCTCCGACTGTCTCAAGCGCCCGGGATCAATGTCCATCAGACAAATGCTGGCATCCGCCAGTTCGGGATAGCTCCAGATATCGCCCATCAAGGTCTTGGCAAATACCGTGCTGCCAGCGCCGATAAAACTCACTTTGGTCATAGAGGGTCCTTTCGAGTATCCCACTGTTATATCGGCATGGTCTGCTGATTTCAAGCTTGCTTTGCCAAGCCGCGCCCTTGATGTGAAAAAGCGCTCGCGGCGTTATACTAAGCCTGTACAAAAAGCCAATGAGAGACATGTTGACGAGCGCCGAAACCACCGTCATCACGATCATCGCGATCCTATTGGGATTGATATTTTTCACGCGGCTGCGCATCGATATCATTGCCTTGCTCGTCCTGCTGATGGTCGCGCTGACCCAGCTCGTGCCCGCCGACGCCGCCCTTTCCGGCTTCAGCAGCTCGGTGGTCATCACCATTATCGGCTTGCTCGTGATCACTCGTGGTTTGGAGCAGACGGGCGTCATGCAATGGGTGGCGCGGCAGTTGTGTGCCTATGGGCGCGGCTCCGAGGCAAAGCTGATTGCCCTGGTCATGTCGGCGGGGGCGGCTGTTTCCTTGCTTATGAACAACGTGGCGGCGGCGGCGGTCCTGCTGCCGGCTGTCTTGCAGGTATCGCGCGATGGCGGTGTCGCCGCCTCCAAGCTGATGATCCCGCTCGCATTCGGCGTGACGGTTGGCGGAATGGCGACTTATTTCACAACTGCCAATATCTTGATGAGCGAACTGCTGATTGCGCAAGGCATCGCTGGCTTAGGGATGTTGGATTTCATGCCAGTGGGCGGCATGATTGTGGCGGCGGGTTTGCTTTACATGCTAATGTTCGGCCGACGCACCCTGCCCGATCGCGCTTCGCTGACGCAATCTTTTCATCAAGTCGACCTGCACGACACCTATGAATTGGCGGATCGGATGTGGCTGGTGCGCGTCATGCCTGGCTCCCGCCTCGCTCACCAAACCGTGCGGGATAGCGATATCAATGCCGTGCTGGGTTTGACTGTGGCGGCTGTCTGGCGCGGGCGAGAGACGATCACCATTCCCAAATCGACTCAGGTGATTTACCCCGCCGACGAGTTGCTGATTGTCGGGCGCGAAGAGCGGCTCCAGCAGCTGTTGGCTTGGGGCATTGAATTGATCGAGGGTGGCGCGCATGCGGTAGCCGGCGAGTTGCCGATAGAGCCGATTGAGATCATGATCGCGCCGCGTTCCAATGCCATCGGCAAGACGCTTTCGGAAATGAAACTCAACCGTGACGCCGGCTTGCTGGCGATGGCGCTTTGGCGCGACGGGCAGAGCTTCCACACCGATGTGCGCAAGATGCCGCTGCAAGTCGGCGATGCGATTCTGGTCGTCGGCCAATCCCCAGACATTCAAAACCTGTCGAACAACAGCAATTTCATTTTGCCAGCCGGCGAATACTCGGCGCAAGCCATTGAAAGCCGCAAAGCGCCCTACGCCGTGGGCATCACCGCCGTGGTTTTGACGCTCTCCTTCTTGAATATCGTGCCCTTGTCCATTGCCATGCTGGCGGGGGCGGCTGCCATGGTTCTCACGCGCTGCCTGAGGATGGAGCAGTTCTACGCGGCGGTGGACTGGCGGACGATCTTTTTGATAGCTGGCATGCTGCCACTCAGTCTCGCCATCACCGAAACTGGCTTGGCCGACCGCGTCGGCGCATTCTTGGAATTGAGCCTTATCAACGCCAGCCCGCTTTTGCTCTTCGCGGTCATCGTACTGCTAACGATGTTGGTAGTACAAGTCATCGGCGGGCAAGTAACGCCGCTGCTGGTCGGTCCAATCGCCATCAAAGCCGCGCTGCAAATGGGCATCGACCCGCGGGCGATGGCAGTGGCGGTGGCGATGGCTTGCTCGTTGGCCTTCCTGACGCCGATTTCCCATCCGGTGAATATCTTGATGATGGGTCCCGGCGGTTACAAGTTCAGCGACTTTTCCAAGGTCGGCATCGGCATGACGATCGTGACGCTGTTGGCGATGATGCTGGGTCTGACCCTGATTTGGGGGATTTAAGCGGAAAGCGGTGGCAGGTTTTCGAGTTTGGTGAGCCAGGCGTCGAAGAGTGGGCACTCCTGGCGGATCTTAGGTAGGCCGATTGCCTTTGACGCCGTTTCGCCCATTAAAGGTTTTTCGTATTCAGGATACAAAGTCAGTATCCGCCTAGAGGGAGCCGTGAAGGGACTGTTATCAATATGTTCAGGGGTCTCAAACTTCTGTCGTATCTCCGCAAAATCGTTTCGCAGAACAGGCTGCCCTATCGCGTCCGCAAAGATGGCCGGATCGCTAAACATTAGCGCCTCAAACTCGTGCATCTGTACGTATGGAATGAATCGAAGCAGAGGATCTGGATCAATCCTTCCACGTAACTCAGCGACCAAGCCTTCAACTACTGCGTCTGCCTTTGCACTAAGACTTGACCTTGTCGACGCCAATTTAACGCCCGGGAAATCTGAATCAATTCCGTAGAAATCCACGAGGGTTGAGCAATAGGACTGTCGATTATTGTATAGCTGGCGCCGAACATTGATATAGAGCCGGTCGAAGGTGACATGTCCGCCCTTTGAACGCTGACTGCCGATTGTGACCGGATGCAGGAAGACTCTCCGATTTCCCAGACTTGGCGCAAGAACGTTCTTGATGAAGCGAACCTCGGTAGGACCCTCGCATATAATGTACACACTGGTCACTACGGTATGCCTCCGCCCAACACATTCTTGAACCAAAGTTCGCCGACGGAAAAGTCCTTCAGCCACTCCTCGAATTTCTCTTCCTCAAGGCGTTTGAAGGCTGATACGCCATTCTGAAGTTCGACCACTATCAAGTCATCGACGTCGAATTCGTCAAGCAGCAGTGAGGATTGCGTCGCTACGATGGCTTGCATTCTTTTCGACGCCGAACGCAAAAGCGCTCCTAGCAGATGGATGGCGTAAGGATGCAAGCCGAGCTCAGGTTCGTCAATGATAATGGTTGTGGGGGGTTCAGGTTGCATAAGCGCTGTGACTAAGCAAATGAAACGGAGCGAGCCGTCCGAGAGCTGGCTTGCCAAGAACGGGTAATCGCTGTCTTTCTGCTGCCACATGAGCTGAATGGTGGATTCATCAGGCTTTATCTCCACAGGTTCAAGAATAAAGTCATGAAAGAAAGGAATGGCAAGTCTGACGATGTCAAGCATTTTCCGGTATCTCTCAAAGTGATAATGCTTGATCTTATAGAGGTAGGCAGCCAGATTTTCGCCGTCAAGTCGCAAATACCGATTATCGTGTAGACTCCGTATTTGCTTGGTTGCAGCAGTATCGCTCGTGTCGTTTAAGTGATACACGCCTGTATCTGAGATTGACGAATAGAAGCTTCTAACATAGGGTTCAGCATCCACTGACGAAGCGCTTGGCAACCAGCTAGATTCCGAATGCCCACTTCCCCCACTACTTTTTTGCCAGTTTTTTCCATCGACAATGAATGATGCTTCTCTTACGAAGACAAAGCGATCATCATCTGTGTGTTCAAGTGTGAATTCGTATGAGCTTTCGCCACTGGTAATCTTTGACGACAGTTGCGGGGTCTGCTTGGCTCCAAATGTGAGAACTCGATCCGCTCCTCCACGCTTACCAGTCCAAAATTGGAGCCGTTCTTCGGCCATTTCTCGTAACATCTCAAAATACGAAATCAGATTACTCTTCCCGGCGCCATTCGGACCGATGAGCACATTGAGCTTGCCCAATTCAAGTTCCACGTCTTGAAGAGACTTGAATCCTTGAATCCTCAACTTGTCTATCGGACGCTTCTCGACCACGCCGTTTCGCCTGACACTTGAAAACTTCTGCTGAGCCACAATCTTACCATATCGCTTTCCGCTTTCAGATTCTCGCTACGCGCCACCTTCCTTTTGCAAATCCACCACGGCTGCGTTGCATTGAATCGCTTTCTTATGTTACGCTTAATATTGCAACACAATATATCCTGCCTTACATAATGAAATTTGGAGCCAGGTTTATGGCTGTCAGTTCATCAGCAGCAGAACCGCAACAAGCGCGCGGCAACAATGTATTACAAGGTTTTTTTCTGCGTATCATCGTATTGACGATCGTCATCGCCGCTTTTATGCGCTTTGGCAATGTCAACATCGGGGCGATTGGCCAAGGATTAGGCTATGCCCTGGCGGGCGTCACGGTATTCCTCACTTTCCGCGTTCTTGGTTTTGTCGACCTGACTGTAGACGGCGCTTTTCCCATCGGCGGGGCCGTCTGCGCCGTGCTGATATTCGGCGGGGTTCGCGCGGAAATCGCAATCCTGGCGGCATTTGTCGCCGGTTCCCTGACTGGCTTGGCAACGGCTTTGATAGATATCGTCTTCAAAATCGAAGGATTGCTGGCGAGTATCATTGTCATCACCGGCGCCTATACGGTGACTTTGCATATCATGGGCGGCAAGAGCAATGTGCCCCTCTTGGGCAAAGAAACTTTGATCAGTCGCCATTCCAAAGACTTCCGTAATTGGCTGGTCGAGCAATTTGGCGACCAGATGCGCCGACAGTCGACAAACCTCTTGGAGATTATGATATTCGGTCTAATTGTGATTGTGGTGTTGGTGATCTTGTATTGGTTCTTGCGTACGGAAATCGGCTTGGCGATCCGCGCGACCGGGAAAAACGACCAGATGGTGCGGGCGACCGGCTTGAATCATCACATGATGATTATCATTGGACTCATGGTCGCCAACGGACTCGCGGCAATGGCGGGATCCATGGTGGTGCAGCAGTTCGGCTTCGCCGATGTCAGCCTGGGGTTCGGCTTGATCATACGCGGCTTGGCGGCGGTTATCATCGGAGAAGTGTTGCTGCGGCCGCGAACAGTCGGTCAGCTCTTGGTCGCGGCGGCGGCTGGCATGTTGGTCTTCGATATCTCCCGAGCCTGGATATTCAGCGCCTTGGACTTGCCGACGACAGATATTCAACTTGTCAGCGCGCTGGTGGTCTTGGCGGCTCTGGGCACGCCAAGACTCTACGACCGATGGCGGTCTTACCGACAGCGCCGCAACTGAAAGGCGGAATAATGTTACGACTCGACAATGTGTCTGTGACCTTCAACGCCGGTACGCCAAATGAGGTCAGGGCGCTGCAAAACCTGTCCCTCTTCGTTGAAGACGGCGAATTCGTTACTGTGATCGGTTCCAACGGCGCTGGCAAGAGCACCTTGTTCAATGTGGTCTCGGGCGCTGTGCACGCGGACGGTGGCCGGATAGAGTTGGACGGTGAAGACATCACCTTCTCGCCCGAATACCAGCGATCACACGACATCGGTCGCGTCTTCCAGGATCCGCGTCTGGGCACCTGCCCGGGCTTAACAATCCGCGAAAACCTTTCCTTGGCCGCTATTCACGGACGGAGCGCCGGTTTCCGCCGTGATGTCAAGAAGGCGGAAGAATCTTCGTTTTTTGAGCAATTGGAACGCCAACGACTTGGTTTGGAACACCGACTGGATGCTGATGTCGCTTTGCTCAGCGGCGGCCAGCGACAGGCAATCACACTGGTCATGGCGACCTTGACGAAACCAAAGCTGCTGCTGCTCGATGAGCATACTGCCGCGCTAGATCCCAATGCGGCCGAGCAGGTGATCTTACTAACGCAAGAGTTGGCGGAAGCGAACGACCTTGCTGTTGTCATGATCACGCACAGTATGCAGCAAGCATGCGATTTGGGGAATCGCGTCATCATGATGAATCAGGGCAAGATCGAATTCGAAATATCTGGCGAGGAACGTGAAAATTTGACGCCTGCGGACCTAATCGAACGCTTCCATTCCTTGGGCAGCGGCGCGGAACTCTCCGACCGGCAATTGCTCGGTTAGACTTGAGCTTGCGAGACCGCGCCCAGCGCAATAACGCGACTTGCCGCTGGAGAAGCTATAAGTCGAAACGCGTCCGTTCAGAAATGGCGCTTGTTGAACTCTGATGGGGAGGATCCATTAAATGAAGAGTGCTGTACTGTTAGTCATCGCGACGTCGTTGCTGTTCGCGCCAGCCTCAATGGCACAGGACGATGACAAGCCCACGGTCGCTTTTTTGAAATGGGGAGATTCGAGCAACGTAGCCCTGGCGGAAAAAGCCATCCTGGATATGTTGCAGGCTTATGGCTTTATCAACGAAGATGAGCGCGCGCTGTTGAATGAAGAGCGCTCAATAGAGGGCGAGAACATCAATATCATTTACGGCGACGCCTTGTTTGACCGAATGGAAGCCAATGCCATCATAGACGAGGCTCTCGACAGGGAGGCCGATGTCTTGGTCACGTTCACCACACAGATGACGCAAATAACTTATTATGCCATCCGCGATTTTATTGATCCGCCCAAGTTGATATTCACAGTGACATCGGGACCCTACATTACGGGGGTAGCCGAATCCTCGTGCGTCAAACCGGACTTCGTCATTGGCACGGTGCCGGTGACGAATTACGAATACATTGTGCCCTTGCTATTGCGGCAAGACCCGGACATGAAAGTGGCTGGCGCGATTTATTCGCCCATGCAGACAGCCAGCGAAGTTGGCGTGGCGCGGATCACAGAAATTGGCGAGTCCCTGGGTTTGACCGTCGTAGCCGAGGCGATCACTGTGACGCCGGACTTGTATCAAGCGGTCGAAAACCTGGCGAACCGAGGCGCGGAGGCGATAATCATCCCCATCTTCACTTTTCAAGGCTTTAGCCTGCTCTTGTCCCTGTCCTATGATTACGGGTTGCCGGTGGTCTTTTCCGCGCCACAGAACGCTTACCGCGGCGGGACGATCGGCGGCGGTTTCTTCGGCCTTTACAAACAAGGCGCAATTGCGGGAAATATGCTGATCTCGCATCTGAACGGGGATATTGATATCGCGAAGACCGGTATCTACGAAAGTGATGATTTTGCCTTTGCCGTCAATCTTGATGCCGCCAGCCTGCAGGATGTCGAGATTTCGCAAGCGCTGCTGGAAGGAGCGGCATATATCGTCGAAGACGGACAAACGGCGCAGGGCGTCATAGCCAAGTACCCCGAGGTTGAAATAACCTTGCCCGACATGCCGCTGGAGGAGCGCCGCGCGGCCGACCTGGCTTTCCTGGCGGAGCTCGAATGCAGTCCAGAGATGATTGCGGAACAGCGGGCAGCGCTCGATGCCGGTCCCTGAGCCCTTCAGATGTGGCATGATTTACTCAAGCGTCATCTATCTGAGCGCCGCGCGCAGACTATGGCTCATGCCACGGCGAAGCTAAATCTGGAGGAACCGCATGTTCAAACGAATCGCGCTCATTTGCGCGCTGCTGACGCTGGCGCCAGCCGCGCTGGCGCAAGATGATGGCAAGCCTACAATCGCTATCCTGCGCTACGGCGGCACGTCCCTTACCGCTTTGGCTGAAAAAGGCATTCTGGATATGTTTGAAGCCTATGGCATGGTGAATGCGGAGGAGCGCGCCGTATTGGATAAGGCAGAAGACCTTGAAGGCGAGCACATTAATGTCATTTATAGCGACGCGGATTTCGATATTCCGACGGCGAACATTATGGTGGAGGATGCGCTGGACCGGGGCGCCGATATGCTCTTGACGCTTTCGACGCCCGTGTCGCAGATCGCCGCCAACATCACGCGCCAAATGGACGACCCGCCGGCTGTTATTTTCGCTATCGTCACCGTTCCCTATTTCGCCGGCATTGCCGACGCTCCCTGCGTCAAAGATAGCCACATAGCCGGTACGCAGACCGAGGTGCCCTACGATGAGTTTGTGCCCCTTCTAAAGGTGCAGGATCCAGAGATGAAGGCGGTCGGCGCAATCGTGAATCTGGCTGAACCCAATAGCGTGTTCGGCACGGAACGAATCACCAAACTTGCCGAGGAGCTTGGCATACAGGTCAAAGTGGCTCCGGTTGTCTCAGTTGCGGATTTGTCACTGGCGACCGCCAGCCTTATTAGCAAAGGTGTTGAGGCGATCGCCCTGCCCGCTGGCTATACCACGTCTATCGGTTTGTCCGCAATTGTAGATATTGCCGCAGAGTACGGCGGGATACCGGTCTTTTCCATCGTAGCGCAACATGTCTATCGCGGCGCGACCGTGGGCGCCGACTTTTACAGCATGTATCGCGAAGGCGTCATCGCCGCTCGCATGTTGATCGGTCATCTGAACGGCGACATCGACATCTCGCGCCTGAGCGTCAACCTAAAGCCCGGCTTTACTGTCGCGATCAATCTCGATGCGGCGGCGGAGGCAGGCGTGGAGATCTCCGACGAACTGCTGGCAATGGCGGACTGGACGATTAAAGATGGCGAAAGCACCGAAGGCGTAACGCCCGACTTGCCCGAAGTTGGTATTGAGCTGCCGGAAATGTCGCTGGAAGAACGGCGCGAATCCGACCTGGCTTTCCTGGCCGAACTCTACTGCACCGACGAGATGATCGCCGAGCAGCGGGCGGAGTTGGAAGCGAGCGCCGCTGAAGAGGAAGGCGACGATTAGGCTCGCCAAGCTTGACGAAGATTGAAGCGCGAAGGGCGTCTCGGATCTGGTGCTCTTTCTTCATCTGAAATGCCTTCAGATTCACGCGCGGCGCGCCCGACCTTTGCGCGCATGGCTCCATTGCTGATTCCCCAAAACAAAACCGCGCCCCATTTCGGAGGCGCGGCTGTTTTTCCTTGACTGGCGCTAACCGCCAAGGCCCTCGATAGTCGGACCGTTCCAGGGACCAACGCAAACGCCATATTCATCTATGGCAGCGCAACTCCCGCCAGCCAAGACGCCGATGGCGATAACCGTCAAAAGCGCAAGGACGGCGACCGTGACCGCAAACTTCTGCTGAAAACTCGCAACGATACTCATAAGATTCTCCCATTCCCCTGCCTTAGGAAATTCACTCCGCCGCATGAGTTTGCGGCGTTTTGCGCCATCAACGAACCGTGGGGTCCCGGGCGAAAGTCAAGATCATCAACATTTCTCCAGCCCGCTGATTCGCGGATAAGCGCGTTTCTTTCAAGCTAGAAAGGTTTCTGAAACAAGTCAAATAACCCGACAAATCTGCAACATTGCGCAACTTTTCGGCGCGTGCAAAACTTTCAGGGTTTCAGGGTTTTGCAGATTTTTTGCGATGAGTTGACTTGTTTCAGAAACCTTTCTAGCTTAAAGGCAACATGGTGGCGAAAGAGTGGATATTGAACATCAGTCCGCGCTCGAAAATCGCGCTACCCCCCTGTGGGAGAGGGGGTGGAAAGAACAATGTTCATCAATTTAGACGCGCCCGCCATGTCAAATGTATAGCAACCGAGTTTGCAAACAAGGATGGTTAAACATGCGACGAATCTGTTTCATGCTGCTGCTGGCGCTGTTCTGCGGGGCAGCCGCCGCCCAAACTCCGGGGAAGCCGAGCGCGGCTTTGCTCAGTTTTGGCATCTCGCCGGAAGCCATGTCGGTCAGCGTGCAGCAGATATTGCATCAGCTTTACCTGGACGGCTTCCTGAGCGCGGAAGACATTGAAACGCTTGTTGCCGAGAACGAAGTCGACGGTGAAAACATCCAGCTCGCGCTGATGGAGGCGGGCTGGCAGTATGACCGATTGGGTATCATGGTGGAAGGGGCGCTTGATCGCGGCGTCGATGTCATGGTGGCTTTCACCACGCCCGTCGCCCAAGCCGCCATTCAGGCGACGCGCGACCTGGATGAGCCGCCAGGGGTGATCTTCGCCTCGGTCTTTTACCCCTTCGCCTCCGGCCTGGCTGACGCGCCCTGCCTCAAACCGAGCCATGTTACTGGCTCGCATATTGTCCCGCCCTATGAGTTGCTAGTCGACCTGGCGCTGACGCAGCAGCCGGACATCACCAGGCTCGGCACAGTATTCAGCGCCGACCAGATCTCCGGCGTCGAAGGCTCGCGCGAAGTTGCGGCGATTGCCGAAGCGCGCGGACTCACGATAATCCAGTCCGCGGTGACGCATCCGGTTGATTTTATCGCCGCGGTCGACGGTTTGGCCAGCCGCGGCGCCGAAGCGCTCATCCTCTCGATTGATTCGATCACGTCCCGCGGTTTGCCCGCGGTGGTCGCGACCGCGAGCGAGAACCTGATGCCGGTCTATTATCCCAGCCTCGGCGGAATCTTGAGCGACGCGATGATCAGCGCCGGCTATTATCATCAGCAGGCGCAAGGCATCAACACCGGGCGCAAGCTGGTGGCCTGGCTGCGCGGCGAACTGGATATCGCCGTCACCGCCATTGACGCGCTGCGCGGCGACGGCGTCGGCGTCAACCTGATCGTGGCAGACTCCCTTGACCTGGAGATCGCGAGCGAGGTTCTGGAGCGGGCTGATGTCATCGTAGACGAAGAAGGCGAGAGGGTATCGGAACGGGTGACAGAAGCGGTGGCAGAGGTGCGAGCGATTGAAGCAGGACCCGACCGGGAAGCGGCGGCGCGCATCTATCTGGACTCGCTGCATTGCACAGACGAGATGATCGCTGAACAGCAGGCGGCATTGGCAGCCGCTACAAATTAAACTGCGCATTCAACCAAGCAAACAATCACTAGAGGGGGATCCAATTCAGTTCTCCCTCTTCCGCGCCACTGCGGCTTAAGGCTTGCCGAAGGATTTGACCTTATGGAAAACAGGTATAAAATGAATGGAGGAGCTAGCCGTTAATCCATTCATTCAATTGCTAAGAAGAGGAAGCTGATGTGTAGGAAGTGCTTTGCGGTTCTATTATTGACAGTCCTTTTGCTTGCCGCGCCGGCCTTGGCGCAAGAGGAAGACAAGCCGCTGATCGCTTTTCTGCGTTACGCCGGAACGGCTCCGGTCGCAGCGGCTACAGATGGTATCCTCGACTCGCTGGAAGCCTACGGATATCTAACCGCCGCGGAACGCGCCGCGCTGAATGAGTCTTTTGATCTTAAAGGCGCGAATCTCGATCTTATGTATCGGGATGCCGGCTTCGACCTGCCATCGGTCAGCCTGATGGTCGAGGAAGCGCTGGACAAAGGAGCGGACGCGCTGGTGACCATTACGACGCAGGTGGCGCAAATCGCCGTGAATGCGACCCGCGACCTGGAAGATCCGCCCGTGATTCTCTTTAGCCTGGTTACCACACCCTTCGCCACCGGGATTGCGGATGCCCCCTGCATCAAGCCGGATCATGTTGCGGGCACACAGCCTCTGCTGTCGTATGAAGAGTATGTGCCGCTCGTTTTGCTTCAGGATCCAGATATCAAGGTTATCGGTACAATCGTATCGCCGGATCAACCAACGAGCATTGTCGGCGCGGATAGAATCAAGGAAATCGGCGAGTCGCTTGGTTTGACGGTCGAGGTCGCTACCGCCATCAACTTGGCGGACTTGAATATAGCGGCGGAAAGTTTGTTGAGCAAAGGCGTAGAAGCCATCGTTCTTTCCATCACTCCCCTAACCCTGCAGGGGACGCCCGTCCTGGTGCAATTGACGGCGGAACATGGCATACCGCTGTACGCGCCTATCATACAGCAAGTTTATCGTGGCGTGACAGTTGGCGCCGGTTTCCACAGCTTTTATGAAGAGGGAGTGATCGCGGCTCGCATCCTGCACACTCATCTCAACGGCGACATAGACATCGCGGATATCAGCATTAATCAATCACGCAGTTTCGGGATAGCGATTAATCTGGATACAGCGGCGGCGCAAGGCATCGAAATCTCGGAAGATCTGCTGGCGATGACGAACTTCGTGATAAAAGATGGCGAAAGATCAGCGGGCATGGCGACAGACGTCGATGAGACAAGGATGCAGCCAGGCGACATGTCCATGGAAGAGCGTCGCGCGGCGGACCTGGAATTCCTCGCCGGGCTGGAATGTACGCCGGAGATGATCGCCGAGCAGCAAGCCGCGCTGGATGCCCAAGAAAACTAAGACGTAAACGCAGGGGGCTGCTCAAGCCCCCTCTATGTATTGCGGCTACAGACTGCGCCGGGGCGCGGCGTATGCTTCTGGCGTAGCCATTTCCTCCATCCAAGCCACGAACTTGGCATGCATCATCTCGCAGATATCGCGACGCTCGTCAGCGAGGTTGTGCCGGTGTTCAGGATCATTGACGGCGTCGTAAAGCTCAAGGCGCTCTCCCTCCAAGCCATAGAGAAAATCCCATTGACCGTCGCGAATCGTACTTGGCGAAACTTCAACGACCACGCGCTCATTATCGTCGACGATCTTGGTTGTATGGCCCGCTGTATCCGCCAGCGACTGTGATGTCACGACGATGTCGTGAAGACGATCAACCTCGCCCCGGGCCAGCGGCAAGACGGACTTCGCTTGTACGCGATCGGGCAGATCAATCCCGGCTAGTTCGAGCATGGTCGGCATGATATCGGGAATGCTGACTAGCCCGGAGGCGCGTTGATGATTGTAACCCGGGATTTTGATGAAGAGTGGCACATGGGTAATTTCATTGTGCTTGGGACTCCGATAGGAGATGGCGCCCAGCTTGAAGCGCGCCATCGCTTCCATCACCGGAATCGTATTATCGGGCCAGCGGAAACGGCTCTTGCCAAAGATGCCGAACTCCCCGAAATAAAAGCCGTGATCGGAGACAAAAAGAATCGCCGTATCCTCATATAAACCCAGCGACTTGAGTCGATCAACCAGCAAGCCGAACCAGCGATCCACCATGGTGATTTCGCCCATGTAGGTCGCTTTGGCAATCTCGAGATCCCGTTCGCTGTAGCCGGCGTCCTGCCAATCCCAATAGGCTGGATAGACCTGCTCGCCCTGGTAATCAGGCAAATAGGGTTTCACATAATGCGCCGGCGGATCCCAAGGTTCGTGCGGATCCCAGGCGTCGATATAAAGGAAGAACTGTTCATCGTAGTGGCGCTCGATCCAGTCCATCGCCGCTTTGAAGGTCTGCGGCGCAAAGCGATCGTCTTCCTCGGTCCATTGGCTGGTGACATCGGGCCTGCCGGACGCCTCGCGCTGGCCGCGTATCCAGATGAAGTCGTCAAAGCCGCGGTCGTAACCGTAACCGTTGCGAATGAGAAAGGGCGTATCGCCCACGCCCATCGTGGTATAACCCGCCTTCGTCATCAGGTCGGCCAGGGTGATTTCGTCTTGCGGCAGGGGACCCCAACTGAGGTAGGTCAGCGTAAATCGACCGGTAGCGATATCGGCGCGCGTCGGCACAGTCGGGAAGGACGCGGCATGACAATCCTCAAAGACGATGGCTTCTTCGGCGAAACAGGTCAAATTGGGCGCGATGACTTGTGAATTGCCGTAGGTCGGCAGGTAATCGGCTCGAAGCGTGTCGGTGACGACGCAGATGATGTTCACTTATATGTTCTCCTCTCGCTAATGGCGCAAGACAGTGATTTTCGGGCGACCTGCCCCTACAGGTATCATTTACATTTGAAAACTGTAGGGGCGACTCTGTGAGTCGCCCAAAATCGCCACAAAAAGTATAGGTTTTGCGGCGATTTCTTGCCGAACAAAAAAGTGTCCACTCCTCAGCGCGCCATGCGGGGAAGGGGCCGGGGGATGGGGGTATCTGTCCGCCTACCCTTTCACCGCGCCAGACGCCAGCCCGCGGATCAAATACTTCTGGAAGAAGATGATGACAACCAGAATGGGCAGCGTTGTGGACACTGAGGCGGCGGCCGCGAGTGTAACATGCCCGGGATCTTCGCCTCCGGTGAACTGCGCGATGCCAACGGGAAGCGTCCAGTTGATCTGTGTCAAGATACGCGCCAGCAGAAAATCGTTGTAAGCCAGGAGCAGGGTGAACAATCCGGTAGTGATGATGCCGGGCCACATGATCGGCACGATCACAGAAACAAAGGAGCGCAAGCGACCGGCGCCGTCAATCATCGCTGCCTCTTCGATTTCGCGCGGAATCTCCATGAAGAAACTGCGCAGCATCCAGATCGTGAAAGGCTGGTTCACCGCCACCAGACAGAATATCAACAAGATATGCGTATCGTATAAGCCGGATAGCTGGCCCAGGTAATAGAACGGCAGCACCAGCGCCAGGCTCGGCAGTGACCGGAACGCCAGCGCGATCACCAGGATATAGACCGAGACGACATGCCGAAAACGCGCGAGCCCATAGCCAGCCAGCGCGCCGATGCTCAACGAGACGCACAGGGTGCCCACCGTCACAATCACGCTGTTGATTAGATAATCATAGAATTCCGCCGTGTTGACGACCCGCGGCAAGCCGATGGCGACGATGACGCCGGCGAAGATGCAACCAAGGTAAACCAGCGAATTGGGCGCGGGTATGCGCGGGGCCGAGAAACCGATCACGATCAGCGCAAAGATGATCAGAATCAGCGCCAAGCCGTAGGGGGCAAACTCTTCCGGCGACGCGTTCAGCCAGAGGTCGGCATAGTTCTCGCCCGTGGGACTGAAAACAAAGCGTGGCGTACGGGCGTTGGCGTCCTTTGGCAGCTTGACCGAATTCATGATCGTCCAGCCAAAGGGCAGGATGTTGTAAATCGTGAACAGCGCCAGCACGATGTAAATGATGATTCTCGCCATAGGGCTTTTGGTTTGTGTCATCAGCTTTCCTCCACCTGGTCGCGATAGGTTATGACGAGAAATGGAATCAAGACGACGAAAATGCCCAGCACTGTCAGCACGCTCATGGCATTGGCTTTACCCAGCCGCCCGAAACTGAGCGCGACCTGAAAATTGTAGTACATGATCGTCTCGGCATCATAAATCGGGTTCTGCTGCGTTAGCACGAAGACGCTGTCGAAGACGCGGTAGGCATCCATGATCGAGATCAAACCAATGAAAACAAATAGCGAGCGCAGATGCGGGATGGCGATGTGCCAGAGTTGGCGCAACCAGGTCGCGCCGTCAACGCGCGCCGCTTCCAGCGATTCTTGCGGCAGCGTCTGCAAACCGGCGAATAGCACGATCATGGCGAAGGGCGTCGCTGTCCAGATGCTGTGGAAGACGATCAAAATCGGCACGGTGGTGCTGTTCATGAACATGCGATAGTCAAACAACTGCTGCATCCAGTACCAATAGGGACCGCCGCGATCAAACATATCGCGGAAGATCAGCGTGCCGACCACGGGCGTCATGACAAATGGCACCAGCGCGGCGGCGATGAAGAGGCCGCGAAAGCGCGTCACCTGATCGAGCAGCAAGGCGAACATCAAGCCCAGGACGATGCGCAGCGGCACAGCGGCGATGATGAAGAGTATCGTGAACTCCAGAGAATCCCAAAACTCGGGATCGGCAAGGACTTCTTCGTAGTTTCTCAAGCCGACCCATAGCGGTTCATCGAGGTTGCGGAAGGTGATGAAATGCAGCCCCAGCACGATCGATGCCAGCAGCGGAAGGGTCATCAGCGCCAACATGATGAATACGCTAGGACCCACAAAAAAAGTAAAGGTTCCTTTGTTCATAAGCAATCTCCCTATATTTATTGGCGCGCCGCCAATGAAAGGGCATCGGGCGCCTTTCGTATTTCCGCGATCATGTCTAGAACGACGTCAATGACGGCTTGCGGCTGCTCGCGGAAGAGGGCGTGCCCGGCCGCAACCGGCACAACCCGGCTCCGCGAGGAGAGCCGCGCTTGCGGGTACTGCATGGCGCGCCACATTTCAGCGAGGCTGCGTTGATAGGCATCATCGCCGCGCCCGTCCGCCGTCGCGACAATCACTGCCAGAGGCAGGTCGCCTAGCGAAGCTCTGGACTGGACTTGCGCGCCGCTGGCGATGACGTATTGGTTCTGCCAGTAGTAGGTCCACCAGTAATTGGGATTGTTCAGGAGCAGCTTCTTGTAGCGCGCGCCATAACGCGCGGCTGTCTCGGGACTGATCCAGCCGACAATGTCGCTTTCGCGCAGCATTCCTTTCGACGCCCGTTCCGCGAAACAGCGAATGCCTTCGAGTTTGTCTTGCCATTCACATGGGTAACGATCGGGATAAGTCCTTGTCGCCCACAGGTCATAGCCCGGCGGAATTGCGTCCATCAGGATCAAGCCGGCGACCCGCTCCGGATGATCGGCGGCGAAGATCTGCGCAACCGGTCCGCCACCCGACCAAGCCAGCAAGATGACCGGATCGTCTTCGCCCCGGGCGTCCAGCAAGGCGGCGAACTCGCCGGCCTCGTTCTGCGCGGTCCGACAGGTATCGCTTGGGTCGCTCCAGGCAATTCCCGCGCGGTCATAAGCGCAAACACGGGTGTATTCCGCCAGCATGTCCTGAAAGGGTTGCCAGCCCAGGGTCGTGCCCAGCCAGCCGTTCTCGAGCCAGACGGTCGGGCTGCCCGCCCCCATTTCCACGACATGAACACTGCGACCACCGACATTGATGATCTTGCCCAGTGGTTCGCCCAAGTCGAGTGAAGCTACCGGAAACACCGTAGCCATGCCCTCGCCAAGCTCCAGGACTATTCCGACGAGAGTGAGTTTGACAACTGCGGCATTGACCAGCGTTTAGCTTTGCAGGTCACGGACGAGGCCGATGCGGCAACATCGTTAGACAAATGACCCCTCCTCCCGCACCGAGAGAAGGGGCCGCCAAACATGGGAGAGGCTAACCTTCGATGAATCCCTGAGCAGTCGCTTCGGCAGTGTAGGCTTCGGCGGCGGCGTCAAGCAATTCCGCCGCGGACATGTCGCCAGTTACGATCTGCGGCAGCCACTGATCCCAAATCGGGTTCAATACCGCGCCGATTGCGGGTACGGGAGTACCCTCGACGCCGCCGGCGATGGTGGCGAAGACGGCCGGCAGGTAGCGCGCGTCAGCCTTGGCCGCCACAGCCTGGCGCGTGATCACGCCATAGTTGGAGCCACGCAGCATGGTCTCCTCATCCATCGCCTCCAGGATGACCTGGAAGACCAAATCAGGATCATCGTCAATGTTTGCCGGGATGCCTAGACCAGCGCCGGTGCCGCCGGTAGCGCCATAGAGACCATCAGCCGTTGCCCTGGGGGCGGGCGCGAATTCAATGCCGCCGACAAAGTCGGAAAAGTCGGGATCATCCATGGCCGCGGCGCGGCTGGCCCAGGTGAAAGCCATCGCCAGTTCGCCGGTGGCGATGCCGATTTGGCTGTCGTCAATGCTGTAGGTCAAGCCTTCTTCGCCCATGCAGGCGTCCACAATCTCGACCAGTTTATCCAGCGCCATCACACCTTCGTCGCTATTGAAAGCCGGGGTCATATCATCGTTAAGCGGCGCCCCGCCAAAAGCCAGCAACATATCGCCGAATTCGATGCGCCAAGCCCAGCCAGCGTGCAGTTGCGTGGTGAAGGGGATGACGATGCTGTCTTCGGCTTGCAAGACGCCACAAGCGGCGATCACATCATCCCAGGTTTCCGGCACGGCGATGCCATGCTTCTCGAGCAGGTCGGGGCGATAGAACATGTGTCGGGTATTCTGCTCCATCGGCAGACCGTAAATATTGCCATCCACCGTCATGTCGTCGATGCCCAGGATGTCCGAGATTTGGTATTCATCCTCGTATTTATCGATCAGGTCATTGAGCGGCATCATCCAGCCCTCGGCGACGTATGATTCGATGTCGCCCTGGGTCACCATGATGATGTCGTAGGGCGACGTGCCGCCTGCGCCCAAAGCCAGGCGCAGTTGGTCATGCGCTGAACCGGAATCGAGCAACTGCGTATTGACGTCGATGTTGTCGACCGCATTGCAAGCTTCGAGTTCGCTGGCGTAGAAGTCGATAATAGGATAGGTCCAGCCAATCATGTTGACTGTCGCCGAGGACTCGGGCGGCTCGATCATGCAGCCGCCCATATCTTGCGCCGCCACCGGCAGCGCGAGCGCGAGCAAAGCCAAGACAAGAATTAGACGTTTCATGGAAATTCTCCTTTAAAAACTAGAAATACGATTTCTGGTTAAAGTTACGATCGCCCAAGCGGGCTGCGCTGCCTTTAGCCGATACTGAGACGGACGAGCCCTGCGAGAGCCGCGTCTGGAACTGAGAGTTTAACACAAGATTAACGATCTTGGCTATAACATGTGCGCTGCGGGAGTAGTGGGTAGTGTATCGAAGTCGGTTGAAACAGAAAATAACAGCCACTACAGTTTTCAACCATAAATGATACCTGTAAGGCTTGTCCGGTACTGGTGAATAAGCGTTCCATTTGTCCTTTTCAATGCAGATATCCAACTGTTCCTAGCCGGAAAGCGGGCGACTCACGGAGTCGCCTCTACAAGGCTTGTCCGCTACTGTGATGTTTGCAGTTGTTTTTGCACCCCTCACCCCCCCGGCCCCCTCTCCCACAAGGGGTGCGCGTAGACACAGCACTACGAGAGGGGGAGCTATACACGGCGGATTTCGTAATAATTTGTTGATTTTCGCAAGGATCGCTCCATTTTATGTATTGTTTCGGTACTGTTCTAGTTATTTCTGCGTAAGATTTGCAGTAGCGGACAAGCCTTACATAGCTGTATGTATGTTGTAGTTTAGATCGTCAAATGGCGGTATTTTCTTGTTGTCGGGCGGGTATTTGCGTCCGTTTTGTCTACTGCAAGTTGAGTAGCGGACAAGCCTTGTAGGGGCGGCTCGTGAGCCGCCCATGTGAAACAGCTTTTAATTCGCGGGCGTTTCAGCGAAACGCCCCTACCAACGTCGTTCGTATTTTGGGTTAAGGATCTCATGTCGAAGACTGGCTACGAAGTATTTCAACCGAAAAGGATACACTGCCATCGAGACTATAGCTAAAGTCAACTTGCCGCTTACAGGTGCGGATTGTCATTAGCCAGCGCCAATTGTCAGCTGGCGCGCCTACTGGTCGCTATTCTCTGTCAACCTCCCAAATGCGGCTGTCCCGCGCTGCGAAGAAGCCCTGATTGGTCGCGCGCAGGCGCCAAATTTCCACTTTGCGGAGAGTCGTGGGCTCGTGGAACGAGTATGGGCGCAGGAACGAAGCCAATTGATAATCCATGTGCGCGCTGGCGACCGCCTGCCTGTCGTTGACAAAAACCTCGACCAAATACTTGTCGATATAAACGCGCAGGACAAGGTCTTCGCCTTCGTCAAGTTCACTGACGGAGAAGGGCGCCTCGGTGCTGCCGACGCGCAGCCTGCCGTACTCGGGCAAGAAGACGATCGGCAAGCCAGCGCGACTCTCGTCGCAGAAAAGCTGTAGGCCAAAGCGCTTGCGTTGGATCTGCGCGGGGTCGACCGTGATCTGAATCTCGAAGGAATCTCCGTCGAGCTGGAGCAGAGGATCCGCCCCCAGCGCCGCTTCGTCCGTATCAGTCGGCGCCACCAGCACATCATTGATGACAATCGGATCAAAACGCAAGGAGGCCAATTCGCTGAGCGGTTTCATGCGCAAGCCCCCGTCCGGAGCCAGGCTCAATTCCCGCGGCAGCGATTGGATCGTTCGCTCGGCGATATCGGCGTGCATCGAGCGCAGCCAAGCCCACATGACGCGGCGGCCGTCGGCGGCGAGCAGCGATTCCGGCGCGAAGTAATCCCGATCCAGCGCGGCATACAGCGATTGTTCCGGCCGACGCCAGTTCATGCGCCCGTGACGTTCCGGGACGAATTGTTCATTTTGGGCGTCCCAACCGCCCAAGTAATAGCGGCACCCGTAAGGATGGCTGATGCAGAGCAGCATCCATTTGTCGCCCAGCGGGAAGAAATTGGGGCAGGAGATATCTTCGCCGATGGCTGTGCCCGGCAGGTCCTGGCTCAAGAAGTCGCCGACATAGGTCCAGTTGCGCAGGTCGCTCGAGCGCAACACCGGCGGATTGTGACCGCCGGATATCGAATAATAAGTATCCCCGACCAAGAAACAGTCGGGATCCCAATGGCGCATTTCGGGGATTTGACCGCTGGCGGTCAAGGGTTCCACCGCAAAGGGTTTATGCCATGCCGAGAGTTCCCGGTCTTTGGCGATGGCGATGTGATTTCTGCCGGAAGCCTGACCGTGGTAGATGGCTGCTGGTCTGCCCTCTTTGGTGAGAAAGCCAGTGCCGCTGAACATGCCGTGCCCGGTGAACGATGGCTGCAATTGAGTCCTCTGCCAGGTCCAATGCAGCATATCGGGGCTGGTCATATGGACGAAAGAATAGGAAGTCTCACCCCGCCATTCATGCCGCAAGATGTAATGCAAATGATAGGTCCCATCGAGGTAGAAAGCGGCGTTGGGATCGCCGGGCGAGCTGTCTTCGCCCGGGTGCATCAGGTGGTAGTTCAGCGCTTGCGCGTTCGTAACGGTCGTCTCTGGCATGATGTCCCTCTTAAACCTTTCGGTCCCGGCTTCCTTGCAATACTATCACAATCAGTTGCATAATCGTCCTAAAATGTATGATACTTAGAGTAACGCGCAACAACTATCAATCAAAAAGGGAGGTAGCCGCTATGTTCAAGAGATTTTTATTTGGGCTGTTTATCGCATTATTACTTGTTCCGGCAACAATTGCCCAGGATGATGATAACCCCACCATCGCCTTCCTGCGCTATCGGTCCACCGGTACAGAAGATATCACCAAACCCGGCGTATGGGATGTCTTGCAGGCTCACGAGTTGATTTCGCCATCAGAGCGGGAATTGCTGGATGAGGACCTGGATCTGAACGGCGAGCGCATCAACGTCTTTTGGCTGGACGCGGCGAGCGACGTAACCAACATCAACGCGATGGTGGAGAAGTCGCTGGATCGCGGCGCCGATATTCTTCTGACTTTTTCAACGCCGGTTACCCAGATTACTGCAAACATCACGAAGGAGATGGAAGACCCGCCGATTCTGTTCTTTGCCATCGTTAGCGCTCCCTATTCCGCCGGCATTGCCGATTCGCCTTGCATCAAGATGCCTCATATCACAGGCACGCACATGTCGATTCCTTACGAGCAATATGTGGCCTTGTCTGTGGTCCAACAGCCCGATATTCAGACCATCGGCACCATAGTCGATCCGGCGCAAACGCAAAGCGTTTACGGCGTGAGTCAGATCACCAGATTCGCAGAAGCGCTCGGCTTAAAAGTTGAAGTCGCCTCGATCGCATCGGCGGCTGATCTGCCCCAGGCGACAGCCAGCTTGGCCGACAAAGGCGTTGAAATGCTGATGATTGGCGCAGGTTATACCGAGTCGAGAGGTATTCCGGCGGTCCTTGGCGCAGCGAAAGACTACGGCATTCCGGTCTTCGGCGTGTCCCCTCGCATGATTCATCATGGCGCGATGGTCGGCGCGGGATTTGATGACTTCTACGGCGAAGGCGTGACCGTCGGGCGGATGATCGCCGCTTATATTGACGGCACACTGGATGTCAGCGCGACCGGAATCAGCTCCAGGGTGAACCTCGGCGTCGCCGTCAATCTCGATACGGCTGAGGAATTTGGAATTACAGTTGCCGATTCCATATTGGATGGAGCCGTAATGGTTATCGATGGCGAAGAGCTCCATGTACTAAGCGAGCCGCCCAGCTTGCCAGAGATGACGCTGGAAGAGCGCCGGGCGGACGACGCCGCTTTCCTGGCGGAACTCGCGTGTACGCCGGAGCGCATCGCCGAAGAACAAGCGACGCTGGGATCGGCTCGGGATTAGCCGTCACAGACAGCAACTCAAGGAACCAGCAGAGGGCGGTTGAGCGCAATCGCCCTCTTTTTGTTTCCCCCAGGGCTTAGGGTGTATTTCAATATTTTGGCAGAATGCTCTAGGAACTACAAAAGCGCATCGCCCTTTGACGGGTTCTACGCACGGATTCACCACAGAGGCACAGAGCGCACAGAGATTTCAAGAAAAACTTCGTGTTCTTCGTGTCTTTGTGGTTAATTTTGCTTTTGAACGGCAAAGCCATGTAAGTTGCCAATAATCTGAGATGCACCCCAGGGCTTAGCAATAGTTTGCTCTATCAGCCATTTTCAACTACAGTTAAGATTAAACTCTAATCAGAAGGAGTTTTCTTCAACTTGGCCAATATGTATTTCTATCAAGGAGTTTCAAATGTACCGAAGGGTCGCAGTTTTCTCTGTGCTGTTGTCGCTTATATTAGTTCTGACGCCGAGAGCGCAGGATGATGACATTCCCACGATTGCCATCCTGTCTTTCGGATATCATTCCAACGTCAACTTGTCGGTTAAGGGTACGCTCGATATGCTGCAAGCCTATGGCTATATCAACCAGGAGGAGCGCGCTGTTTTGGACCAGCGGCAAGATCTGGAGGGCGAAGGCCTCAACATCATCTGGGGCGATGCTGCTTACGACATCGGCTTCGCGAATCTCATGGTGCGCGACGCCCTAGATAGAGACCCCGATGCCTTGATAACAATTACCACGCCGGTGACGCAAATGGCTGTCGGCGCCACCCTGGATATGGAAGACCCGCCAGTTGTGATCTTCAACGTCGTGTCCAACCCTTATGCCGCCGGCATCGCCGACGCGCCCTGCATCAAACCCGCGCACATCTCCGGTTCTCAGTTTCTGGCGCCTT
>DAOULD010000030.1:0-13960 GCA_034420635.1 Anaerolineae bacterium
GAAGGCATTCCCTTCAGCCAACTCGTCTACGCCCTCAACACCCTGCTCAATCACGCCAATAAACTGGAGGACAACTTCGAAGATCTGGCGCCGGAGGGGCAAAATGAAGCGGAACAACCCAACCGCATCCGATATGTCTACGAAGATGAGGCGGGGGAGGCTCCGCCACCCTGGACAGGTGGCGAGCCTCAGAAGTCCGGCCTGCGTCAAAGTGTTGGCGGCGTGCGGGCGGCGCTGGAGCGAATGGCAATTGGGACAAATCAAGATCCTGAAAGCCCCCCGCCTGGCGCGCAAACGCTTCTGATGGGTCTCCCCCAATTGGACAAAAGCGAGTCAAAGCCGGCGCAACCTGGCAAGCGCCGTCAAAAACCTAAAAGACGTCGCCATAAGACAAAGCGACGGGCGCATTAATCTGCCAAACTCGGCATGATCGCCATCCGCGACGCCCTGCTTCGCCAGGGCTTGCCATAGGTCTCAATTCACCGGTCCCTCCCCGGGCTGTTCCTTGCCCCCTGCCAGGGTTCATTTATGGCGGAAAAAATTGTACGGGCCACCGGCGGTCAGTGTCGGCGCGACCTACGCGATCCTGTGAGTCGCCCGCTTCCCGGCCCGCAACGCTTGGATAACCGCATTGAATATGACACCATTTGACGCCCCAAACCTCAACATACACACAAGCGTAGGGGCGACCTATCAGGTCGCCCGAAACATACCCCTCTGCGCCGGCGGTCAGTGTCTACGCGACTTCTGTGGCCAACGAAAAACCTTTGTGCCCTTCCTGTCTTGACGGTCAGTGTCGGCGGGCTGTGTCGGCGGTCAGTGTCTACGCGCCCTACGCGCCTTGTGGTGAAAAAAATATCTCGGTGTACTCGGTGGTTAAAATCTCTCTGTGCCCTCTGCGCCTCTGTGGTGAATAAAAAATATCTCGGGGGAGGGGGTACCCCCCCCTCAGTATACATACTGTATCTATACTGTTACCCAAAAAGGGGGCAAAATGAGGGCATCTTCCCAGCATTTGAGGACAACTTGCACTCGCCCCGAGCAAGTCCTTCCTGTTTTCGCTTAAGGATCTCATGTCGCGGACTGGCTACGAAGTTTTTTCTTGAAATCTCTGTGCGCTCTGTGCCGAAGGGCTGTGTCTACGCGCCCTCTGTGGTGAATCCGTACCTAGAACCCGTCAAAGGGCGATGCGCTTTTGTAGTTCCTAGAGCATTCTGCCAAAATATTGAAATACACCCCGCCGACAGCCGCCTGTTTGACCTCCGCCGCCTGGTTGGATACACTCAAGAAGTAATGCGGTCCATTGGATGAACAATACTAGGGCTAAGGAGAATTGAATGAGTTTACAAAAAGAGCAGGTTCATGACTTTATCAAGAAGTACTCCGAAGAGCGCATCTCGCGACGGCAGTTCTTGCAAGCGGTGACGACCGTTGGCGGCGTCGCGGTCGCGCAGTCCATGATGCCGGGCTTCCGCCTGGCGACCGCGCTGGCGCAGGGCAGTCCCAAGAGCGGCGGTACCTTGGTGGCCGCCACCATCGACAAACCCGTCAATATGGACCCCGCCTTCGCCGAACTCTACTCGTCCATGCAGGTCTACCAAAATATATTTTCCAAGCTCGTCAACCTGGATCGGAACAACAACGTATTGCCCGGTCTGGCCAAGTCCTGGGAGCAAATCGACGATTCCACCTGGGAATTCACCTTGGTCGACAACGCCTATTTTCACAATGACGAGCACTGCACCGCCAATGACGTGAAATACACCTTCGACCGGCTCTTCAGCCCCGACCTGGGCGCGCCAAACGCCGTCTTCTTCACGCCCCTGGAAGGCGTCGAGGTGGTCGATGATTATACCTTCCGCATCATCACGCAACCCAACTGGGGCGGCTTGCTGGAGGCGCTGGGCGCATTTGCCGAGGTCGTCAATCAGAAGGCTATTGAAGAGAACGATCCCAAATTGCTGCCCGTCGGCACTGGACCTTTCAAGTTTGTGCAATGGGTCAAAGACGACTTCATCGAACTGGAGCGCTGGGACAAGTACTTCAAGTCCAATCAGCCCTATCTCGACAAGGTAATCTTCCGCGCTATCTCCGATGATACCGTCCGTCTGACAGGCTTGCAGACGGGCGAGCTGAACTGGATCGAGCAGGTGCCGCTGCATCGCGCCGACGAGCTGCGCGCCAATGCCGATGTAAAGGCGAACCCCGACGGCGAGTTCTTCCCCGATATGTTCCTGATCAATTGTTCCAAGCCGCCATTCGACAAAGTGGAAGTGCGCCAGGCTTTGCAATGGGCGCTGCACCGCGAATCTATCGCCAATCTGGTTTGGTTCGGGCAAGCAACGCCTTCGGCCGAGCCGGTTTCCCCGTCGAACCCCTGGTATTCCGGCGCCAACGTTTATGAAGGCGGTCCCGACATCGATCGGGCGAAAGCGCTCCTGGCGCAAGCGGGATATGAAGACGGTTTGACAATCCGTTACGCGTCACAGCCGCAAGTGCCGACGCAGCCCCTGGTGGGCCAACTCTTGGAACAGCAGCTTGCCCCGGCCGGATTCCGCGTTGAAGTCGAGTCCTTTGAATCGGCGCGCTGGTTCGAAGAATTGTTCACGCTCAATTACGAAATCACCGGCACCTACTGGAGCGCTACAGCCGATCCGGGCGAACATTGCCTGTATCCGCTCTCTCATTCGACCTCCCCCTGGAATTTCTCTGCCTTCAGGGATTCGCCCGAGTTGGATCAAGCGCTGGAGGAATTCCGTTTCACGCTTGATCCCGAAGCGCGGCAGAACGCCTTTAACAACGTGGTGCGGCTGCACCAGGAATCCTCGCCGCAAGTATTCCAGGTCAATTTCAAGCGCACTTACTGGACGCAGCCCAACGTGCACGGCGCGCAGACGCTGCCTACGCTGGAATTGCGCATGGAAGACATCTGGATCGACGCCTGATATTCGACGATCAAGAGGAGCGCCGACCGCGCTCCTCTTGTCTGTTCCAATTATTTCGCCGGTGATGCGCCCATGCGATTGATTCGCTATATTGCAGGCCGTCTGCTGCTCCTGTTACCGGTCCTCTTTGGCACATCAATACTGATCTTTCTGCTGCTGCGTTTGATCCCGGGCGATCCTGCGGCGGTGATCCTCGGCTTGCGCGCCACGCCCGAACGACTGGCCATCGTGCGCGAAGAACTGGGGCTCGATCTGCCGATTCACCGGCAATACGGTCAGTGGCTGGGCAAAGTCTTGCAGGGCGATTTGGGCAAGGACTTCCGCAGCAACGAAGCCGTGACCGACTTGCTGAGCGTGCGCCTGCCCGTGACGATTGAGTTGACATTGCTATCGCTGGCGCTGGCGATTGTGATCGCCGTGCCGCTGGGCATTCGCGCCGCCATCAAACCCGGCGGCCTCGCCGACCGCGGCTCGATGCTACTGGGTCTCTTTGGCATATCCATTCCCGATTTCTGGCTGGGCATCATGCTGATCCTGGTCTTCTCGCTGGCTCTGCGCATGTTTCCCTCATCCGGCTATGCGCGCCTCCACGAGGACATCCTGGTTAACCTGCGCTCATTCTTCCTGCCCGCGCTGACGCTGGCTGTTGGCTTGTCAGCCGTGCTGGTGCGCGTTACGCGCTCGGCTGTGCTGGAGGTCATGGAGCGAGATTTTGTCAAATTCCTGCGGGCGAAGGGACTGCGCGAACGACTGGTGATCTATCAGCATGTTTTGCGCAACGCCAGCATTCCCATTGTCACCGTCATAGGCTTGCAATTCGGCTATTTGTTGGGCGGCGCCGTCATCGTGGAAGAGGTATTCAGCTTGCCGGGCGTCGGTCGCTTGATCGTGAGCGCGACGCTGGAGCGCAATTATCCGGTGGTGCAGGCGGGCATGCTGGTGGTCGCCTTCATGTTCATCCTGGTTAATCTGGCGACGGACGTGCTTTATGGGCTGCTGAACCCCAAGATACGAGGCGCTGGCGCATGAAACGCCAATTGACAGCCCACGCCAAACCGCTAACCGTATTGCGCAAGTATTATGACGCGAGCCGGTCGGCTTTTTTGGGGGGCGCTATCATCTGCGCGCTGGTCCTTCTGACCGCGACCGTGTCCTTGTATTCGCCGTACAGTCCCGAAGCGATGGATTTCATGGCGCCGCTCAGCCCCCCAACGGGCGCGCACTTATTGGGCACGGACAACTTCGGCCGCGATATTCTCACGCGGGTGCTCTACGGTTATCAGATCTCATTGGCGGTCGCCTTGGGCTCGGTCGGTTTCGGCTTGATCGTCGGTGTCAGCCTGGGTCTGCTCGCCGGATATTTCGGCGGCATCTTGGACAATATCATCATGCGGCCGATGGACGTACTGATGGCATTTCCTGCCATCGTGCTGGTGGTGGCGCTGACGGGCTTCGTCGGTCGTGATGTCTCTGTGATGATCATGGCGGTGGCTGTCGTTTATGTGCCGATCTTCGCGCGCGTCATGCGCGGATCGACCCTGGAAGTGGTCAATGAACTTTTTGTCGAGGGCGCTCGCGCTCGCGGCGCGTCGCACCTGCGCTTGATGTTGCGGCATATTCTGCCAAACGCGATCCCGCCGGTCTTGATCCAAGCCTCTATTTTGATGGGCATCGCCATTCTGCTGGAATCCGCCTTGAGCTTCATCGGTTTGGGCACGCAACCGCCCGATCCTTCATTGGGTTTGATGCTGTCCGAAGGCCGGTCCTTCATGCAGCAGGCGCCCTGGATGGTGATGGTGCCCGGGCTGGCGATTTCGCTCGCCGTACTGGGCTTCAACCTGCTGGGCAACGGCTTGCAAGAATTATTGAATCCCGCCAGAAAGGGCTTATAAGCCGATGAGTCTGCTGTCGGTACGCGACCTCAGCACCGAGTTCCAGAGCGGCGGCCGCTGGCTGGAGGCGGTTTCCGATGTCGCTTTCGACTTGCAGCGTGGCGAGATTCTTGGCTTGGTCGGCGAATCGGGCTGCGGAAAATCCACCATCGCCTATAGCGTCATGCGCCTGCTCGCCCGCAATGCCCGTATCCGTTCTGGCGAAGTCTGGCTGGAAGATGTCAATCTGGTCGCGCTCGACGAGGAGGGACTGCAAGACTTGCGCGGACGCCAAATCTCGATGATCTTTCAAGATCCCACGACGGCTCTGGATTCGCTCTTCACGGTCGGGCATCAAGTGATCGAGACCTTGCAGGAACACCTCGATCTCGATCCGGGGCAGGCGCGGCAGCGAGCATCGGAGTTGCTGCGACAACTGGGCATTCCGGCGGCGGAGCAACGACTGAAGGCTTATCCCTATCAATTCAGCGGCGGTATGTCACAGCGGATCGCCCTGGCCATCGCCATCGCCTGTCATCCGCAGGTGCTGATCGCAGACGAGCCGACGACCGCTCTCGATGTCACCATCCAGGCGCAGATCTTGCAGCTTATACGCCGACTGCTGGTCGACGAGCAAAGCGCCGGCGTCCTGCTGATCACGCACGATCTGGGGGTGGTGGCGCAGGTATGCGATCGTGTGGCGGTGATGTACGCCGGCAAGATCGTCGAGTTCGGGGATGTGCATTCGATATTCTCCAAGCCGCTGCACCCCTACACACAGGCTCTGCTGAACTCCCTGCCCAGCAAAGGTATTGCCCGCGGCCGCCTGGAGAATATCCAGGGTCGGGTGCCGGGCTTGGCCGATCGTCCCTCCGGCTGCCGTTTTCATCCGCGCTGTCCGCAAGCCAAAGCGGTCTGCCGCGAGCGAGTCCCGCCGCTGAAACAGGTCTCGGCCTCGCAGGAGGTTGCCTGTGTCCTCTACGACTAACGGACAGTGCCCTTTGCTGAGCGCAGTGGGGCTTAGCAAGTACTTCCCGCTGGAAACTGGGCTGATAGCCAGCTTGCGCGGTAACACAGCGACTGTCAAAGCGGTGGAATCGGTCACGCTGGATGTTTACGCCGGGCAAACCGTGGCGGTCGTCGGCGAATCCGGTTCGGGCAAGAGCACCCTGGGACGCTTGCTGCTGCGCCTCTTGGAACCGAGCGCCGGACAAGCGCTTTACCAGGGCGCGGACATCTTCGGCATGAATCGCGCGGAGCTGCGCGCCTTTCGTCGCCAGGCGCAGATCATCCTGCAAGATCCATACGCCTCGCTCAATCCGCGCATGAGAGTCGGCCAGATCATCCGCGAGCCTCTGGATATCTACGGCGAAGGCAGCAAGGCAGAGCGCCAAAAGCGTGTTCACGAGCTATTGGAGAGAGTGGGACTGAACCGTTCTCACGAGCGGGCATTCCCTTCGGAACTGAGTGGCGGGCAGCGCCAGCGTGTGGGCATCGCCGCGGCCCTGGCATTGTCGCCGCGCATCATCATCGCCGACGAACCGACATCCTCACTGGATGTCTCGGTGCAGGCGCAGACATTAAATCTGCTTTCCGACTTGCAGCGAGACCTGGGGCTGACCTATGTTTTCATCACTCACGACTTGAGCGTGGTGCAGCACATTAGCGATCGCGTGGCGGTGATGTACCTGGGCAAAATCGTCGAGGAAGCGCCGACAGAGACCCTGTTCGCCGAGCCGAAGCATCCCTACACGCAGGTGCTCTTTTCGGCCATTCCCCTGCCCGATCCGTCACGGCGCATGAACTGGGACCTGCCAAAAGGCGAGCCGCCCTCGCCGCTCAATCCGCCCTCGGGCTGCCATTTTCATCCGCGCTGCCCGGCCGCTATGTCCGCCTGTTCGCATACCGTGCCGCGCTTTCAACCAGTCGGGCGCGATCACGGCGTGGCTTGTCTTTTGCACGATCCAGAGGGCGCGAACACATGAGGAGATTGAAGCGATGCCAAACCCGCTGATTATCAATTCAACCGCCGAGAACTGGCAAGGCGCTTGCCGCCTGGTCAACTTTCTGTTGCGCGAGGGAGCCGATATTCGCTGGGCGACGGCGCCCTTCCGCGCCACTGGAATCGACGGAAGGGAGTACCAGTGCGAGCGCGGCTCCTTTCTGATTGCGGACGCCGATACCGTTCCCGATCCATTCCTGGATGCGGCTCAGCGTCGATACGAGGTGGCTGCTCAGGTCATTGACGATGTATCGGGTTTCGTCGGTTTGCAATTGCGGCACACCCGCATTGCCATGTACGGCGGCGGCGGCGCGCCTTTCAATCATGGCCGCATTTTTGCCGAGTTGGGATTCCATGTTGAGTTCGTCAGTCCGCAGGAGATACGAGCGGGCAAGCTCTCCGACTATGACTTGTTCGGGATGCCAGGCGGCGGCGGACTGGCCATGATGGGACAACTGGATCCGCTCGGCGAAGACGGCTGCCGTCGCATCAAAGATTGGGTGCAGCGCGGCGGCATGTATATCGGCTCCTGCGCCGGATCTTTCAATGCAGCGCTCGTCGCCGACAGTTTCCTCGAGGTCTGCCCGCAGCAGCGTCATCTGGCAATGATCAACGCAATGATCTGGAACCGGGGCGACACGGAATGGATCGGTCTGGAATCGCCCGGCATCGGCGTCATCGAAAGCCGAAACCTGCATCCCAATCATCCCGTCATGTTTGGCCTGCCCGATCGCTTCAATATAACGCACTTTAACGGACCTATCTTCGAGACGGTTGCCAACACAGTTTCCGATGCTTCGGTGGCACAAGGGCTTTCTGCCGTTGCGGGGGCTGCTGATGACTTCACGCCATCGGAACGCTTCTTGAGCTACAGCCAGACATGCGATTCGGAGCAAACCTTGCTGGGCAGAGCAGCGCGGGAAGACCGTTACAATATCGTCAGCGGATACAATGGGCTAGGCCGTGTGTTGCTCTTTGGTTCCCATCCCGAGTTTGGCGAGAATCTGTTGATGGACGACTGGGGACAGCCGGCGCGGATGCTGGCCAATGCCGCTTTCTGGCAATCTGGACACTTGACGGAGTCGCGTCCGATCAAGGTCAAGCGAGAAGCGGGCGCAGCCAAGGCCTTCCCGCCCGGCAGCGGATTGCGGGAGATCGGCGATGCCTGTGTTCGGATTGAAAACCTTGTCGAACAACTGCATGGCATCAATGACGCGGATATGGCATGGCTGGCTGAAGATCACGCCATGTCGGCCTTTGGTTTGAGCGGGCGCGAGATCTGGCAGCGGGGATTATGGACCTTTGCCTTGCTGACCGAGCGCATGCATGAGGCCGTAGCAGAAGCGGAGGAACTGCTCAATCAGACCGCATCGCTCGAGTCGAAAGAGGTCGATAAGCACGGTATTGCCGCCAGGATACGCCTTTTGAGGGAAATGACGCTCGCTTTGGATGAGGCCTTGCACCACGAAACTTCGGCGGCCTGGAATCAAGATTTTGGCTACGAAGGCATCCTGCAGATGCTGGGCCGGACCGAAACCATGTTGCAGCGCGCCTGTAACAACATCGAAGTGGATTTCCCATATTCGCCCAATCCTTACGCCTATTTTGATACGAGTCCCTATCAACTGGTGGTGGGATCCTATTTGGCGGCGACAGGCGTCTACTTGAATAGCTGGCAGCTTTTGCAGATGCATCTGCGCTGTATCGAAGAGCAGCTATTCGCGACCGAAATCGCGATGCGAGTTTGATTCCGTGGGTGGACACAATTCTATAAATGGTAAGGAGGAACAACATGGGTTATGGCAGAGCGAGCTCGGACGAAGTGCTGGACAGCAGCGTCGTTCACGCGCTGGCCAACAAGATGGGACTGGCGATTTCCCCCGAAGAAGCCGAGGTCTTGACGGCTTTGCTGATGAATCAGATGGCGGCTTTCCAGTCCTTCGACAGTATTGATCTACAGGATGCCGTACCAGCGCCGATCTTCTGCGCGGAAGGGACGAGCGATGAGTGAATTGACCGATCTGTCACTGAGTGAAGTTAGCGACATGCTGGACGCGGGCGCGATCTCGTCGCTGGAACTGGTCGAAGCGAACCTGCGCGCCATCGAAAAAACCGAGCCGCTGGTCCATGCCTATGCCAGCGTGCTGGCGGAAGAGGCGCTGGACGCGGCGCGAGCGGCGGATAAAGCCATCGCCGCCGGCGAGCGGCGCGGACCCCTGCATGGCATACCTATCGGGCTCAAGGACAATATTTACACGGCGGGCAGCGTCACCGAAAGCGGCTCGAAGGTGATGGAAGGCTTCGTCCCCGACTATGACGCCACCTGCGCCAACTTGCTGAGAGAAGCCGGCGCCATCATCATCGGCAAGACCCACTGCCACGAATTCGCCTACGGCGTCAATACGCCGCCCAGCCGCAGCCCCTGGAATAGCGAGGTCTATCCCGGCGGTTCGAGCATCGGCTCGGGCGTGGCGGTGACCAGCCGCTCCTCCTTCGGCGCGCTGGGCACAGACACTGGCGGTTCCATTCGCGTGCCGGCTTCGATCAACAACCTGGTGGGCATGAAAGCGACTTACGGCCGCGTCAGCATCTACGGCGTCGTGCCGGTAGCCTGGTCGCTTGATCACGTGGGACCGATGACGCGCACAGTCAAAGACAACGCCTTGCTGCTGGCCGGCATGGCTGGCTACGATTCCAGGGATCCCACCAGCGCGGAGCAGCCGGTTCCCGATTTCTGCGCCGATCTCGAAGCCGGCGCGTCGGGATTGCGCATCGGCGTCGAGCGCGATTATTTCTTTTACGACGGCCTCATCGACGAGATCAGGACATCGGTGGAAGGCGTGATCGCCGAATACCGCGAGGGTGGCGCCGAAATCGTCGAGGTCAGCATTCCCGAATTGGCGATCACGCAGGACGCGCTCTTCACCATCGTGCTCTGCGAGGGCAGCAGCTATCACCGGAAGCTGATCCGCGAACACGGCGACAAGTACGATCCGGCCACCCGGACGCTCATTCAACTGGGTGAACTGGTACCGGCGACGCATTACCTGGCGGCGCAGCAAGCGCGACGCGTCTATCGCGACGCTATCAAGCGCGCCTTCGCCGACCAGCGATTGGACGCCATGCTCTGGCCGACCATGCCCATGACCACCGCGCCCCTGGACAAGTTGAACGCGCCGCGCGCCGACGGCTATCCCGATACGCCGGTTGGCAGCATGTGCCACCATACCTTCAACGCCAATCTGGCCGGTCTGCCGGCATTGAGCGTACCCTGCGGCATCACCGAGGCGGGCTTGCCCTTCGGTTTTCAGCTGACCGGGCACGCCTTTGACGAGGCGATGGTCTATCGGATTGCGCGGGCTTATGAGCGGGAGCACGATTGGCATTTGCGGAAAGCAGCTGTGATTGAGGGGCTTTAGCTTTAACTGAGAATCATTGCGCCTGATTCGAAGTTGACCAAGAACTCAGCATAGTTGCTGTCGAACAGGTCTTTCAGGTAGTCGGTTAATTCAATATCGTTCACTTGTTCGTCACCATTGGCTTGGGAAACAGCGTAGTTCTTACCTTTGTTTATCGCGTACAAGAACAAGGTATGGTAGTACACTCGCGAAATGTATCGCCGGTCAGCAGCCGTGCTTTCATCCTCGGAGATATTACGCTTCTTAGTCCTATAGTTCTTCAGAATTGAGCTATCCATGTTGATGTAAATGGCTTCCAATTCATCGCTTTCATTGACCAATGGGTGCATAATTACGCTGTTGTCCATTGTAATGCCTTCACCATCAAGTTTCTCCCAAGTTAGCGCCTCGCGCTTATCAGCGACGACTTGTTGAAAGACACGCCTCAGTTTCGGCAGCCCCAGTTTTTGCTCCTTTGGGGGTGGTTTCGGTTTTGCTGGTTTCTTTGGCTGTGGCTCGCCTATCATGATCCAAAACATTTCTGACAGAGCGTCATTTGGCTCAGCGGAGCTAAGCAAGTCAGCGCGCATTTCTATTTCATCTCCCACTTGCACGTCTTCCGTTGGCTCAAACACTAGCCTTATTTTGCCATCCTGCGGGCTTTGGCGGATTACCGAAAATAAATCGCTGATGTCATTAACAGTCCCTTTCTGGTCTCCGCCACTCGCGTCATTGGGCGAATATGTCGTCACCAAGATATTCAAATCACCGGGGTCGTCTGCGCGGTCGAAGTACTGGTTTTCCACATCGCTCTCGAATTGCACAGTCTTGGAGTCGCCATGTGGTATCTGTACAACCGGGGTATCACCGCGCATTTTGATATCAATGTGGAAGAAAGAAGGATAGCGCTTTCCCTCAAATGGTTCGCATACTGGTTTTGGCGGTTTGGGCTTCTGCTTCTTGCCTTTTGCATCCAGTTCAAAGGTCTGTTTAATCAAGTCCTGCAGGTCTTCATTGAACGGCAAATCCTCGCCCATCTGTTTGAGTAAGTCTTCGTCATCCGCGCTATCATGGGAAAGACGATCCTTGCGCTGCTTATAAATGTCTTTGAGCTTCCCTTTCTTCAAGCTATCACCTAACTTCTTGCGGAGGTCTGCTGCTTCTTTGCTTTGTTTGAGTCTATCTCGCGACGCCATGAAGAGCTCGCGACGAAAGGGATACTTCATCTCGGTACAATCAACATGAATAAGCAGGTAGTCCTTTAACAGATTAAACTGCAAGGTCCGTGTGATGAACTCCGATGTATAGTGACCGTGAACTTGTCCAGCAATGGAGAACAGTACTTGCATTCCGTTCTTGAAGTACGAGTCTCGTATAGCTTGCTTTGTCTTGCTTGCCGTTTTGTCCGCAGCTGTGGCTTTGAAGACAAACACAGTAACTTTGAACTTGCCGATGTCCCTGTGACGCATGACCTGCGAGAAATGCGCTTCCAGGTAGTCGCTGCGGTCAAGCAGACTTATCAGACCGTAATTTGATAAGACATAACCTCCCCTACGCTTGTAACGCTGTTCGCTCTCTTTAACGGTGAATGGGAGCGCGGGGTTATAGAGAAACTGATTGATGCGGGGAGCTAAGTCTAGTAGGAAATTGCGGTTGCCATGTAAGTCGTAAGAATACAATTTTATTATGGCGCCAAAACGAAAATTACGGCGATGCAGTCCCAGGTTAATTTCATCAATATCGAAGGCGGGGATAGCGCCGTCTATCTTCAGATACTCATACCAAGTGTCTTTCACTTCGCTGGCTTCCTCTGGCGACAGGGGATGTTCTCGTATCAGCGTAAAGCCGAACGGTCCATCGCCTGTAAATCGTTTAGAGGCGATGAGTTGGTATCGCCTTTTGCCGCAGAAGACGATAGCCCCCGTTCCACCCATATTGTACCTGCCGTGAACGAACTTGATTTTCTGCTTGTTTCCCCGCAAGAGCGACAGAAAGGTCTCTTCAAACTGACTCGGATGCTGCCCTTCGCCTGCGTCATAAACGACGATCGACGTATCCCGCACGCTTCCGTCCGCCAATACTTGAATAGATTCCGCCTGTTCTTTTCGTTGTTTCTGCAAGTCCCAGTTCTTGTACTGCGGAAAGAACGCGGTCACAGCCTCCTCAATTGAACCCGGCGCCGCTTTCGATTCTGGATCGAGCCCTTCCTCGTAACATCGACGAACTAGAATGGCATCCATCGCGTTCGTTAGCTTCTCAGTCAAGGCTGCCACCGGATTCGACTGCTGGTTTTCAACTATGGAAAAGTTGCTCTTGTTGCTACCTAGAGGAAGCCAGTTGTCAGGCTGGCCAAAGACCTCCGGCCGCTGACGAATGAGCTTGTCCACCTCTTGCTCATTCCGGCATTTATACAGTTGCCAAAACAACTCTTCTTGCTGTGAAACGAACATAAATACCTCAATGCCAAAGAGGAATGACTAAACCATCAAATGATTATGGACACACTAACACTTTTCAACCAGATTTCATTACTCCTCCCCAACCTCCTCCGGCTCGCCATCCCGCACCGGATACAAGCCCGCGCCGCGCCGCCGCCCCCAGGGACTGGGCGTAGCCGAAGCCGAGCGCTCTCGCACGCGACATGCTTCCAACTTCGCCTCATCAAACTGAATGCCATTGCCGGGGCGGTCGCCCAGGATGATGTAGCCGTCTTCCACGCGGCTATCGTGTGCGAAAACGGCGTCATAGCCGGGATCCACCACTTCCATCCAGATATGATTGGGCAGCACGGCGGCGAACTCCGCCATATAGTTGCCCGGGCAATTCATCACCGAAACGGGCAGGTCGAAGCCGTCCGCCATCTGCGCCACGCGCATGGCGCCGGTGATGCCGCCCGTGCCGACGCCGATTTGCAATACGTCCGCCGCCCGATGCGCAATCAAGGGGCGGAAGTCGCTGGCGTCATCCAGGTTTTCGCCCGTCGCCACCGCCGCGTTCACCGATTGCGAGACCATCCGCAAGCCGGTGTAATCCCAGCGGCGAGCCGGCTCTTCCGCCCAGAAGATCTCGTGGTGACGCTCGAAAAATCGTATGTGCTGAATAGCTTGCTTGGGCGACCAGTACTCGTTGGAATCGATCAACAGGACTGGATCCTTGCCCGACGTGGCCAAGGCTTCTTTCATGATGCCGATGCGCCGCAGGTCCGCCTCGCGATCCAGCCCGACCTTCAGCTTGCCGATAGCAATGCCGCGCGCGGCTTGAGACTCATAGAAGGCGCGGATGCCAGCGTCGTCCAGTGACAGGTCGATGCCGCTGGCGTAGGCTTTGACCGCGCGGCTCGACGCGCCCAATGTCTTCCAGAGCGGTTCGTCGTTGGCTTTGGCTTTGAGGTCCCAAAGCGCCACATCCAGCGCGCCGATGACATCGGTGATGGCGCCGCGGTTGCCGCCCTTGAAGGCGAAATTCGCCATGCGCCCCCACAAACCGACGACGCCGCGCGGATCGCGGCCCAGCAGCAGGTTCTCAGTCATCTTGTGGATATTGGCAGCCGCGCCCGGATCGCCCAGCGAGACGCCGGTCAGCCCAACATCGGTATCAAGGAACACCGCCAGCGCCGCGTATTGGGCGCGTCCGCGCGGATTGTTGGCGTCGCCGATAGGGCGCGCCATCTCGTGCTCGAACAAGATCGTACGGATGCCAGTGATTTTCATCGGGTTCTTCTCTCAGTTTTCGTTTCGGTCAGAT
>DAOULD010000031.1:0-84590 GCA_034420635.1 Anaerolineae bacterium
GGCTTGATGGCGGAGGGCAAAATCGCGGCCGCGATCGGCGCCGACTGGTACGGCGGCTTTATCAAGAACAATGTCGCCGATACCGAGGGTCTTTGGCGCGCGGCGCCCCTGCCGGCTTTTGAAGAGGGTGGCGCCCGCACCAGCACGCACGGTGGCACTGCTTACTCGATCACAGCGCAAAGCGAGCACAAGGATGAGGCTTGGGCTTACATCGAATTCGCCCTGTTCAACGAGGACAACAAAATCTTCGAATTTCAAGTGAACAACCTGCTGCCGCCCGTGCTCTCACACTTGGATAACGAAGCGCTGCTGGGTCCCGACCCATACTTCGACAATCAGTCGCTGGGCGAGCTCTTCCTGGAGCTGGCGCCGGAAGTCCCGCATCAATCTCGCGGCCCCTGGTTCAATGAAGCCAGCACCCTGGTAGGCAACGCCATATTCGAAGCGGCCCAAGGCGAAAAGACGGCCGAGCAGGCGCTGAAAGACGCGGCCGAAGAACTGCGGCGTCAGATTGATTTCGGTTAAGGGAAACAGCGGTAACCGAGTGTGAACCTATCGCATTTGCGGGCGACTCACAGAGTCGCAGTTGAAATTCTACCACACCCCCCGACCCCCTCCCCGAAGCATCAGGGAGGGGGAGCTTAGAGAGCCGCTATGAATCATTATGGCCTTTATTTGTATGTGACAGGGACAAAGGCTTGGTTCGGAAATCGTAATTTTCAACAGCGTCCACAGAGTCGCCCCTACAGATACCATATTGCGGCGTGTTGGTATCACTGTTTGTGGAAGACTGTAGGGGGCAGCCATTGGCTGACCCGCCAGTCCAAATGTCTGGGCCGCATTCAAAAACTGTGCTGTGAGTCCTCTGAACGCGACCAAGCCGATCCTAAAGCAATGATTTGGAGAAGGCATTCTTGACGGCAAGCCAGTTTCAGCAAAACAGCCGCCCAATCGTCGAAGACCGGAGCCTGCGCGCTTGGTGGAGCCGTTCCGAGCGCAAGGTTGTGCCTTACGTCTTCATCTCGCCCTTTTACATTCTCTTCATCGTCTTCTCGGTCGGACCACTGATATACGCGCTCTACCTCAGTTTGCACCGCTGGCCCGGCACCGGTCCCATGCGGCATGTGGGCTTGGGCAACTATACCTACCTGGCGGGCGACCCGGTCTTCCTCAAGTCGCTGTGGAACACCGTATATTACGCCATCGGCGCTTTTCTCTTCATCTTGCCGCTGGCGCTCGTTTTGGCGCTGCTGATCAACTCGACGCTGATCCGCATCAAGAGCCTGTTCCGTATCGGCTACTTCCTGCCGATTCTGACCAGCACAGTCGCCGCCACCATCATGTTTCTGCTCATCTTCAACAATCAGTTCGGCTTGATCAACCAGGGCTTGGCGGCGCTGAGCATCCCGGCGCTCAAATGGCTGGACGAAGAATTGGTCAAGATATCGGTGTTGGCGGTGGTGACCTGGCGCTATACCGGCATCAACGTCTTGTATTTTCTCACCGGCTTGCAGAGCATTCCGCCCGAACTCTACGAAGCGGCACAGGTGGACGGCGCCGGAACCTGGGCGCAATTCCGTTACATCACCATCCCGCAATTGCGGCCGATCGCGCTCTTCGTCGGCGTGGTGACGATGATCGGCTCCTTCCAGCTATTCGCCGAGCCGCTGCTGCTGGCCAACGGCGGACCCAACGACGCCAGCCTGACTATCGCCAACTACCTCTACCGCATGGGCTTCACCAACGCCAAGCTGGGTTACGGCTCCGCCATCGGCTGGGTGCTGGCGCTGATCATCTTCGGCTTATCCTTCATCCAGCTTTATCTCTTCGGCGCCTTCAGGAAGGAGGATTGAGGCGATGGACGACACGCTCACCCGCCGCGCCCAGCGAACCCTCGCCTACGGCTTTCTCTTCTTCATCCTGATCGCGATGTCGACGCCTTTTGTCTGGATGCTCTCCAATACGATCAAAGAACAGTCGGAGATCTTTCAGATGCCGCCGACGCTGATCCCCGACGAGCCTCATCTACGCAATTATGTCAGCCTCTTCGTCGACTTCGACTTCGCCCGTCATTTCCTCAACAGCGCCTTCATCGCCGTGGTTCACACAGTCTCTCATCTTTTCCTGGCATCGCTGGCCGGTTTCGCGTTCGCCAAGTACACCTTCCCGCTGAAGAATTTTTTGTTCCTGGTGTTGCTCGGTTCGATGATGGTGCCGCTCTACACTATCTTCATCCCACTTTTTGTGCTGGTGATCCGCCTGGGCTTGGTCAATAGCTACGCTGGCGTCATCATCCCGGGCGTGGCCGGGGCTTTTGGCATCTTTTTCATGAAGCAGAGCATGGAAGCAGTGCCGGGCGAGCTGCTCGATTCCGCCCGTATTGATGGCGCATCGGAGTTCCGCATCTATTGGCAGATCGCCTTGCCGCTGGTGCGCCCGGCGCTGGCGGTTTTGGCGGTGCTGGCTTTCATGGGCTCCTGGAACGATTTCGTCTGGCCGCTGGTGGTGCTGCGCAGCCGCGAATTGCAGACGCTGCCCGTCGTGATGGCTGGCATGGTGAATTTGTACCGCATGGAGTACGGGGTCGTGATGGCGGCCTCGCTCTTGTCGACGATGCCGATATTGCTGCTCTTCCTGGCTTTGCAAAAACAATTTCTCGCCGGGCTGACTGTCGGCGCGGTCAAATCCTAGCGGCGCAACCCGACAGCGCGCTCAAGAGAAAAAGCCTCGCTCAATGGCGAGGCTCCCCTGTGACCAATGCCGCAGCGAAGAGGCGCGGATCTATGTGGACTCCTTCAAGGCTCCTTTGCCGAATAGCGATTCGCCGGGCGCAAGTCCTTTCATCATAGGCTATTGTCAACAGTCACTTTTGAAGAAATCGCTCAAGGTGAAGTTAGATGTTCTTGTCGTCTCGACTTGCTTCAGCCTTTCCTTCCAGTCAGATCTCAAACAGTCTTCGCGTCCGCGAATCTCCACCACTGACCCCTTCCTCACACCATCCGAGCCCGCAACATTTAGCGTTTTCGTGACGCATCCTCCGCCGAGGTCGACCTCGCTATCCGAATAGCTTCCCTCCGACATGCCTGTACGATCGGTATTCCATCCAATTTGCTGTCCACACTGCGAATTCGTATCGCCCGTGTTTGTACCGCCCGAGTCGGAGGATCTGGATTGCGCCGGGGAGCGGTCCCCGTTTTCTTGTTTCTGGGAAGCGGAGGGGCTTCCCGCCGGAGCGGGGGCTTCGCCGTTGGCGGTTGGCTGCTCCTCATCCGCCGGCGCTTCTTCAGGCTCCACCACAACAGGTTCACAAATATCCCGAACGGTCTTGAACAATTCGATCTGCGCCAAACCGACGCTCGTCGTCGTGGAAAGATTGGGCGATACTGACATTTCATCACAGATGACGGAATGTTTTCGATCAAAACTGACCCGCGCCTGATATACATCGCAGGACATGTCGGCGATGGTGAATTTCCAGCCAAACAGGATGTCGGAACGTTTTTGCATGGTCGGAACAGCGGACAGGCAGTTATCGATCCCAAAGGAGCCATATTCCTCATACATCGCCTGTGTTCCCCAACTGTCCTGGTGGTATAGCCAGCGAAAAATCGTTAGCGGAGCGTAGCGGGAATTGCGCTCCACATTAATGGCTTCGAGCGCGACTTGCAGCCCCTCGAGAACCGCGTCGCTAATTGGCGGTTCCTCTTGCCCCTCATCCGCCAGGGAGACGGCGCACAATCCGCAGAGAAGCAAAGCTATTAAGCAAAAGCGCGAAAACTGTATGCCGCGCGGACTGAATCCGAATCTGGCAACTTCATTTTTTCTAAAGGTGCGGCGCATTATTGAATCCTCTAAAAGCCTATTAAGAAAATGTCTTGAAAGAATAGCATTTTATCGACTGTCCAGCAAATTGTGTTATAGTCCAGCCACGCTCTGATCAAACCAGGTAGATAGAGAGGCGGGTCACCATGCAGATGCGAGCCGCCATCCTCACCGGGCCGAATACGCCCTTCCGCGTTGAAACGGTGACATTGGATCCGCCGCGGGAAGGCGAAGTCCTGGTCAAGATCGCGGCCAGCGGCGTCTGCCGCAGCGATTGGCGCGTTGCCATCGGCACGGCGCCCAAACCCATGCCCATCATCGCCGGGCACGAAGGCGCGGGCGTGGTTGAAGCGGTCGGACCGGGCGTCACGCGCCTGGCTGTTGGCGATCATGTCGCGCTGAGTTGGGCGCCAGGCTGCGGCGACTGCTTTTACTGCTATAACCACAAACCCAACCTCTGTGGCAGTTATCGACAGTTGCTGGCCTCGGGTCTGCAAGCCGACGGCAGATCGCGCATCCGCTGGAAGAGCCAGCCGGTTCACATTTTGGCGGGCTTGGGCAGTTTCGCCGAGTACGCGGTGGTACGACAGGAGAGCTGCCTGCCGGTGCGCCGCGACGCGCCGCTGGAGCTTGTGGCTTTGGTGGGCTGCGCTGTTGCCACCGGCGTCGGCGCGGCCATGTTCACTGCGGAGGTCCGCCCCGGACGGAGCGCCGCAGTCTTTGGCGCGGGCGGCATCGGACTCAATATCATCCAGGGAGCAAGGCTTTGCGGCGCCTACCCCGTCATTGCAGTGGACATCAACGAGCGGAAAATGGAAATTGCCCGCCAGTTCGGCGCGACGCATACTCTTTTCTCGGACGAGTCGGCGGTAGCGGAGATACAGGCGCTGACGGCGGGCCGGGGCGCCGACTACACATTTGAAGCGCTGGGACTGCCGAGTTTGCAGGAGCGCGCTTTTGAGGCTCTGCGCCCCGGCGGCCTATTGACCTTGGTCGGCACAGCGCCCGCCGACAGTTCAACCAACCTGCCGGGCGCGGTCATTACGCGCACGGAGAAAGTTATACGCGGCAGTTCTTACGGCTCGGTGAATCCGCCGCGCGATATCCCGATGCTGTTGGACTTGTATGCTTCCGGCAAGCTCAAGCTGGAGGAGTTGATTACGCGCCGTTATCGACTGGAACAGATCAACGAAGCCTATGCCGATATGTTGAGCGGCGCGCTGGCGCGGGGTATCATTGTATTCTGACCAGAATACCAGCCTAGCAAGCCTCCGAAAGGAAGAGACATGCAAATGCAAGCCGCAATCTTGAACGAAGCCAATACGCCCTTCAGTATCGAGACAGTGGAACTTGAGGCGCCCAAGACTGGCGAAGTGTTGATCAAAATGGCGGCGGCCGGCGTCTGCCACAGCGATTGGCATGTGGTGGAGGGACTTTCCTATTTTCCCATGCCCATCATCTGCGGCCATGAAGGCGCGGGCATTGTGGAAGATATCGGCGAAGGCGTCACGCGCGTCAATCCCGGCGATCACGTGACCCTGAGCTTCCGCGCCAATTGCGGCAACTGCTTTTACTGCCAGAACAACAAGCCCAACCTCTGCGAAGTTTATACGCCGGTGTTGAAATCGGGGCTGCTCAAGGATGGGTCGAGCCGCATTAGCAGAAACGGAGAGCCTATTCACATTATGACGGGCTTGGGTTGTTTCGCGGAATACGTGGTCATACCCGAGGACGCCTGTGTGTCGGTGCGGGAGGACGTGCCGCTGGAAGTGGCGGCGCTCGTGGGCTGCGCCGTCTCGACCGGCGTCGGCGCGGCGATTTATACGGCCGATGTGCGGCCCGGTCAGAGCGTGGCGGTCTACGGCGCAGGTGGCGTCGGCTTGAACATCATCATGGGCGCCGTGATGTGCGGCGCAGACCCGATCATCGCGGTCGACACCAACAGCAGCAAGATGGAGATCGCCCGCGAATTCGGCGCTACGCATACGCTGTATTCGGACGATACGACCGTCGAGCAGATCCAGGACCTGACGGATGGCCGCGGCGCTGACCACGTATTTGAATCGGTGGGATTGACAAGTTTGCAGGAGACCGCCTTCGACGCGACCCGCCCAGGTGGCACGCTGACCCTGGTGGGCTTGACGCCCGTGGGCAGCGGCACGAACCTGCCCGGCTCGGTCATCACCCGAACGGAAAAAGTCATACGCGGCAGCTTTTACGGGTCCGTGCTGCCCCAGCGCGATTTTCCCATGTTTCTGGATTTGTATTGCAACGGCAAGCTCATGCTCGACGAGTTGGTGACGCGCCGCTACCGGCTGGAGGAAATCAACGAAGCCTATCAAGACATGCTGACCGGCGAGGTCGCGCGCGGCATCATCGTATTTTAGGTATGCAGGTGTCTCGACTCAACGTCGGTCCCGGAGAATCGGCTTTCTTGTATGTTATACTGATTGTGGTAGAGAGGGAGTGAAGGCAAAGTGGCGATGGTTTCCCGAGAACGCGCCTACACTATAGACGATGTTTGGCGGCTCGAGCGTCAGCCAATGAATAGGGCGGAGAAATACTATCTCATTGACGGGGAGCTCTGTGTCAAGATGCCACCGAGTCATTTACATGGAAGCGTTGCGAGCGAGATCGCGCGTCTATTGGGCAATCATGTTGTCGAGCGCGGATTAGGCAGGGTTACTATCGAGGTTGGCTATCATCCGCCGGGGGAGCGGCGCACAGTGCTGCTGCCCGATGTCGCATTCGAGAGTTGGGCGCGGGCAGCGCGGACGCCCCTCCCGACATACGCGCCTTACATGCCGGATCTGGCGGTGGAGGTGGTTTCTCCCTCGCAGACACTGGCGGAAACGCGCCGCAAAGCCGCTGTCTACCTGCGGCATGGTACGGTCATGGTCTGGCTCATAGACCCGGCGCGGAATAACGCCGAGAGTTGGACAGCAGCCGATGACGGCACAGCGAGAAGCGAGATCATTGATGTGGACGGTGAATTAAGCGGCGGCGCGGTCTTGCCCGGTTTTACGCTGCCGCTAAGGCGCTTGTTTTCCGCCTAGGCGCCAATTCAACGAGGCCTATGCGTCGATGCTGGCTGGCGATGTGGCGCGTGGCGTGATTGTGTTTTGATTGACGTCTTTCCTGGTATACGCTTGATCTATTCGCTTGTCATTGCCTCAATCACCGCCAAGTCCTTCGCCACGGTATCACGCAAAGGACGGATTAAATTGTCTATATTTGGAGTCTCACCGGAGACAACACTTGTCAAGGCGTTAATATATGTTAACCATTCTATCCAATGCATATACGCTAGCCGAATACCGCAAGGCTGGCCGTAAAATGATGCCCATGCTTCTTGCCTCCATGTGTGCAACATGCCGACCCATACTCTTAAAGAACGCCAGTCGTCAACTAGAATCAGTTTGTTCATTTCTTGCTCATAGCCGTCAATGGTCTTATAAAATGCAATCGCCTGGTTGTTGCTGCAGTAAGGTAGATTGGTGATTATGAGATTAATTTGCAGTTCGCTTTCGGGATATTGAGTCCGCTTGATTGCTTCAAGATCTGCAGCGGCCATATCTCTCACGTCGCGCATCACATCTTGCGCGGGAATCTCTCCAACATCGCCAATCATGTGTTCAAGAAGGTTATGTGAGGCTACCGCCGACAACGCGTATATCAGCATTTTCGCACCATGACATCCTTCGGCAAGCATTAGCGCCCACGTCTCGTCGAACCACTGATCGTGTATGTTGAGCCAGAACTGTAGAGTATCCGTATTTCTCACAAGCGCGATGTTGTTGAGCGACTGCTGGAAACCATCCAATGATTCATAGAACGTGGTCGCTTGGTCGCGAGTACACAATATTGGATTGTCCACTATATTATTGATGATCAGTTTCTGATCGTCTTCCGCATCTTCCTGCGCCAGGGCGGATAAGCCCAAAACCGCAAGCGTGAGAAATACCATCCAACCTCGTACAAATCGCATGTCGACGTTCTCCTTTGTCAAAGCGCTATCGGAGGCTGAATCCGTCCCGCGCGGTTTCTCCTACATCTGATTCCCGTAAGCCCGCCCCACCGCGCTGGCTTGCGAACTCACGACGCGGATCAGTTCCCCTTCGCTGTCGCGGACGAAGGCGCGCAGTTCCGCCATATCTCTGACGCCGACATCAGCCAGGGCGCGCGCGGCGTAGTGCTTGAAGGTGTTGATGTAAAAAACCATGGAATTGGCTTTTTCCTCGAAAAAGCGATAACCGGCTTTGCCTTCGACGTTGCGCGTGCGGCCGCCGGGGCGCAGCCGCTTGCGCGCCAACGCGGGATTGGCGCTTTCAATGATCATGGTCGGCGCCGAGGCGCTGCCGTGGTAGGGCATGCAGACTTTCCTAGATTTGTGCTCGAAGTAGATATCCCCCTGCTCGATGACGCAATGCGCCAACTGCTGGTTGTAGGAGATGAGATCGACGCCCAGCAGCAGCAAATGCCCCATCGAGCTGCCGATGCCGCCCTCGACGGCGATGGTCACATGATTGAAGCGCGGATCGGTGGTGATGCTGTAGACCTCTTCCAGCGTGGTTACTGCCATGCCGTTGGTGGCCGAGGTGCACTGCCTGCCGCCGCCGTGGCCGAAAAAGAGACCGTCGGCGCGGATCTCGGGCGCGATCAGCTTGAGGCATTGCTCCTTGTCGCTGACCTGGCCGACGAAGAGTTCAATCTCGTCGCCGAATTCGGCGCGGATGGCCGCCGCGATCTCGGTCACGCGCGGATCGGAGTTAATGGTATAGATGCGGAAGAGACGGACATCGGCTTCTTCGTAGAGGAATCGCGCCGCCGCCACTTCTTCTTCAACATTGCTGCAACCGAGGGCGGCGCCGATGTTGCGCGCCGCGCGCCGGTATTCCGCCGCGCTCAAGCCGATGTTTGCCAGCACGTCCTTCGCCGCGCGGATGACCGCAGCCTGTCTATCGATGTAACCGGCGAAGATGCTGTTGCGGTGCGTGAATATGGGATGGTGGCCGATGGCCGCGGTCACCAGCACATCGCGCCAGCCGGAAATCGCCGGCATGGATCCAAAACCGAGGATGCTGCGCGGGTACTTGCCGATGCGGTTGAACAAGCCGTGTTCCGCGCTGTCCGTCCGCGAGACATAGCGGTCCGATGACATTTTGCGATAGCCGAGATCTTTCCAGCTATAGGTGCTGGTGCTGAAGAGATTATCGTTCATGCCCAGCACATGTTCGACGGTGCGCGAACGCTTGTTGCTGCGCTGCGGGATGGCGCTGCCGTTTTCGATCTCGTCCAGGCTGCGCAGTACCTGGTTGTTCTGGTTGCTGCAGAAGAAATCGGCGCGCTGCGCCAGGCAGAGCGTGCGGCGTTCCGGACCGAACTGCCAGATGACCGGACTGCCGTTCTTGTTCATGTGCAGCGTGCCGCGGTCGACATCGGTGAGAATTAGTCCGATGCTGCTGGAATCGGCTTTGGGCAGATAACGGCTGTAATAGATATTTTCTTCATAATGAATGGGCTGATAATTTGGCGCTTCGAAATTGCTATTGGGCGGGTTATTGGTTTCGATGGCTTCCAGGGCGAAAGCGAATGCCAGCGCACGCTCATCGCTCAGCGCCTCATAATTGACGCGTTCCACCTCTTGACGATAAGGCTCAGGAATCATGAAGGCAACCTGGCCAAGGGAGAAAGGGTCGTCCCGCAATGCCTCGAGCGCCTTGCGACGCATCGAATAGCGGTCTTTGTCCGTAGCGCCCATCTCGGCAAAGGTCAGCGCCTGGCCCGCTGGCACAAACATATCATCCCAGCCGAAGCCGTCGGTCCCGCGCAGGGTCTCGGCGATGCTGCCGGCCGTGCTGCCCTGGCGGATATGCACCTCGCCGCCATCGAAGACGGCGATCAAGACTGTGGCGACCGCGCCGCGATCGCGGTCCCGCAGCCAGGTTTCGGCGATCATGCGCCGCATTTCGATATCTTCGGAGAAATCCTTGATATAGGCGCCGGGACGGCCATTGAGACCGCGGCAGGATAAGGAGGTCTCTTCCACCAGAATAGGATTGTAGCCGTTGGCTTTGAAGGCTTCGATGGCTTTGTGGCGGACCACTTTATAAGGATCGAGGCTTTGGATTTCTTCGATATCGAGTTTCAGCCCGACGATCTCGTAATCGGGCAGGATGCGGCGGAATTCAGCGAGTTTGTTCCGGTTGCTGGTAGCGACTTCGACATAGGGATGGCCGTCGCCCCGCGAGCGCAGGACGTTGATGACCTTGGGCTCGGTCATATACAGGGGTCTGGGCATGTTTCGCCTTTCAGCGGGTGAAAGGACTATCGCTTGAATTATGCCAGACGAGAGCGTTTCATGATAGGGGTTGTGGCCAAGCTGCCTGCGGACAATCAGGACCGCATCAAAAACATGTGAGGCTTGTCCGGTACTCTATCGTGAAGAATATGGACACAAATACTCGTCCGACAGCAAGAAAATCAAACCATTTGACGACCCGAACTACACATAAAGACAAGCTATGTAAGGCTTGTCCGCTACTACATAGCGCTAGCGCGTTTTTTCTACCCCATCCCCCGGCCCCTTCCCCGTAGCAACGGAGAAGGGGAGCTAACGTAGCGTGGCCTCGCTTGAAAACAACAATTATCGACACCTGTATCATCAGAAAGTTATATTGATGCAAGTATGGAAACGAGCTTCCCCCCATTGCTATGGGGGGATTGAGGGGGGTAGACCGAAGACGGGAGCGAATCAACCAGTAGCGGACAAGCCTTGTAGGGGCGACCTATCAGGTCGCCCGAAATATGCGCAGTATTCGCGACGTGGGGGATCGGTGAGATCGCCCTTAAGCGTTTTCCCCTGGTCGGGTTGTAATCGTCAGCTGTCTGCTCGCGCCACAAACTGCAGCGTCAAATCAACATCGTCGGTGACATTCGCCACGGAGGGCACATCGGGAATGGTCAAGCCGAAGTCGCCATGCAGCACGTTGACCGTGGCCAGCCCGCTCAACTGCGATTCGCTATCCAGCGTGACTTCCGCATTGAACGTCACAGACCGGGTCACATCAACCACCGTCAGATCGCCGCTGACATCGAACGTGATGGTCTCGCCGACCGCGATCGAATCCGCCGAAAAATTGTTCAGTTCGCGCGGCTCGAAGACGATGAATTCGTAGGCGTCCTGCGCCGATTTCAGTATCTGGCTCCGGATAGCGCGGTTGCGGAAGTTATTGTCGGTCTCCAGAGTACGGGCGTTGATGATGATGGTACCGATAGAGGATGCCGCGGGATCGGCCAGGTTAACATTGATCAGCCCTGCGACTTCGTTGGTGGCGCCAACAACGGTGGTGCGCGTCCCGCGCAGATCTTCTTCGAGGGTGAAAGTCGCCTGACTTTCCGCAGCAACGATGCTGAATGCCACCGGCTCAACTGTTTCCCCCGCGGCCGCAACGGTATCGACCACCTCGGTGATCATCGTATCCATCGCCGCGCCGACAGCCAGGTCAACCGCGTTTGCCACCGCAGCGCTAACCGCGTCAGGCAGCGTATTGCTGATGGCGTCGCCGACCGCCGTGCCGACCGCCGCCGCCAGCTTCGCGTCCTCCGCTGTGCGCGTGGCGAGTGCCTCCTTTGCGGAAAGGCTGGCTTCGCCGGATCCGCCGCTGATCCAGATCCAGCCGAAAATGCCGGCGCCAGCGCCAACAGCCAGGGCGACGAGGAGTAATATCAATACGATTGGGCTAGACAATCCGCTTCGGTTACTTTGGCTCATGTTCTGTTTCGGCTCCTGTGCTACTAGAGACAGTCGACTTTGGAGGACGCTTGGACAGCCGAGTCAATTGGCTCTTCACACTCGTTCGTAGAAGAACATTGTAGCCGCAAGTCATTCAATTGGCAGTGTCAATCGCTCAACTGGCAAGCGCGCAAAGGCGAATATCCCAAATTCAAGTGCGAAATATCCCAATAACCCAAATCCATCGTCGCAATAAATCTGCTTTTGAACAGGATGTCGCAAGACTGAGATCTGATGGCAATGGCAAAATTGCAAAGGATTATCCCAAATATCCCAAGTAATTCGACATTTATTGGGATAAAATCAGCCAAAACAGCCAGATTTTGGGAAAGTCTTGGGAAATAGGAGCCAGGTTATATTCGTTCAACAGTTTCCTGAAGGGCTTGAACAGCGCTTGCCGGGGTTAAAATTGGTATAGACAATCGCTGAGCAAGTTGCGGTGTTTTAAGTCATCTGCCCGCAAGCCTGCGCCTTCGCGGGGAACATGGGACAGTGTTACAATCGAGCAAACGCTTTTCCCGCGATCACTGAATGGAGGAGAAAATGGCAGTTACGATTAGATTCCTTGGCCACTCTGGTTTTCAATTGGATATCGACGGACATAAGCTCTTGATTGATCCCTGGTTGTCTGGCAATCCCGCCGCGACAACGGCGGCTGAGGACCTTGAGGCCGAGGTGATACTGCTCACCCACGCCCACGACGACCATGTCGCTGATGCGGCCGACATCGCCAATCGCAGCGGCGCCACTATCGTTTGCAATTTCGAGATGGGCAACTGGTACATGGCGCAAGGGCAAGAGAATGTCTTTCAAGGCAATCCTGGCGGCAGCTTCCACAATGACTGGATGAGCGCCAAATGGACGGTCGCCCATCACAGTTCATCCTTTGGCGACGGCAGCTATGGCGGGCAGCCCAACGGTTTTGTCATCCGTGGCGGCGGTTGCAGCATCTATCACGCCGGTGATACGAGCTTGTTCGGCGATATGCGCTTAATCGGCGACGAAGGCTTGGATTTAGCGCTAATCCCGATTGGCGATGTTTTCACCATGGGCATCGACGACTCAATCAAGGCGATAGAATTGCTGCGCCCAGGTAGCGTCGTGCCGATGCACTACAATACCTTCCCGCCAATCGAGCAGGACGCCGCAGCCTGGGCGCAGCGCGTCGAAAGCGAGACCGATGCCAAACCAGTTATATTATCGCCAGGCGCATCCTTTGGTCTCGACTAGTTGAGATCGTCGGATTCGCATAAATTGCGGATGTAAGCTTCGATCTGGTCCTGAGGGCTGGTGGCCAGGTTGTAGCCCAGGGTGTCCCCCAGCTCCCGCGAGATGCTGCCGAAGAGTTCGATCTGCCGCAGAAGGCTCTGCCATAGCGCCGCGACATCCCAACTGCTCCAGATTTCTTCGATCGCGGCGTAGGTTTCCCTCCCAGTCCAGTCGCGGATGCGCTTGCCGAGCAGCCAGGTATTCACCGGTCTATCGCTGCTGGCGCGGGCATGCCATTCCAGCATCCGCAGCAGATCGCATTTCATGGTCCAGTCGCGGAACTTGACCACCCAGAATTCGCGGCGGCGGATGAACTGCGCCACATGGATCGCTTCAAAGTAGAATTCGTTGATGACCGCTTCAACTTGCTCAGCGCTCGGCGGATCGGGTCCCGGGAAGATCTGCGGCGAAGGGGGAAGATCGCGGAATAGACCATCCTTATCGAGGGCTACGACATATCCGCGCAGGTACTCATCGGACAAGGCGCCGCTGCAAATCATCTCGTGTATCGCATCGACTCTCAGGAACTGAAAATCGACTTTCACGCCGCCGGCGAACCAGACCAGCTTGTATGGCAGATCCTGATAAAGCGGAAAGCGAATCCATACCTCGCCAAGTCCGTCGAGCCAACCGTCATCGGCGATGTATGAGGCATAATCTCTGGCGATTATTTGCGCATCGAGATCGGACCATGGATCTGTGGACCCGTCGCCGCGCGCCAGAGAGCCGGTGACGACCAGGGCGCGGATCGGCTCTTCTTGACGCGCCCAGTCCAGGACTTTGGAGAGCATACTGTGTTGAGGCAGGGGTGACGATCCCGACATATGTAACTTCAGCAGTGGGCGACTCGGCACTTCGCCCCTTCCTTAACCTGATGGTTCTGCGCCGGCTATTATGGCAGGTCGGGGATTCGCTCGCCATATAGCCAGGCGTCAAAGAGGTCGTCGAGTTCGCGTCCGCTGAGGACTTCGGCGACGGCGATGAAGTCGGCTGTGGCGACGTTGCCGTAGGCGTTTGCGCTGTAGAAGGTCCGCAATATCTCGAAGAAGGTTTCGTCCCCGACTTCGCTCCGCAGGGCATGCAAAACCAGGGCGCCGCGGGCGTAAATAGACCAATCGAACAACTCTGTCTTCTCGGGGTTTCCGGGCGCGTTCAACGCCATGTCAGGCGTCCGCAGCGAGCTGATGAAGCTGCTATAGGTGTCAGCGCCAAATTGCTTGCCGAGCCAGAGCGCCATGAAATAGGTGGCAAATCCTTCGTGCAGCCAAATGTCGCTCCATTGTGAGAGGGTGACGCTGTTGCCGAACCATTGATGCAGCAGTTCGTGAACTATTATCAGTTCGTCAGGGGCAGCAGCGCCAAAAATGGACATGCTCTGCGTTTCCAGCGCTGCCGGGAATCCCGGTACTGCAACAACACCGTATGCGGCAAAGGGATAAGGACCCAGCATATCGCTGAGCCAGACCATCATGTCCCCCGTCACATCGTATCCGGCAATGGAGGTGTCGGAAGCGCCGGCCGGGAAGAAGTTCCGGATCGGCACAGCCCCGCTATCATCACGGATCGCGACGAAATCGCCGATAGCGACAATCGCCAGATAGCTTGCCATCGGCTGTTTCATCTCCCATACGAAGGCGCGCGTGCCATCGTCGTTGGCGATTGTCTCGCTCAGCACGCCGTTGGCAACCGCTGTCAAGGGCCGGGGCACTGCGATTCTCAAGGTGTAGGTAGCTTTATCCAGCGGGTGGTTATTGCAAGGGAACCAGTTCATGCTGCCGGATGGCTGGCTGACGGCGGCAAAGTAGCCATCATCCCACTCTTGCCAGCCCAATTTGACAAAGGGCACAGCCGGGTCGACTATCGGCTGAGGCACGCCCCCGTAAGTTACAGCTACTTGAAACGCGGCTCTCGCCGCAATGGACTGCGCTGGCGAGATGACAAGTTCCGCTTCCTCACGCGTGAAAGCCGCCCTGATGCCATTGACTCGGACGCTATCCACAGTCAGTTCGTAAAGGTCTAGATTAAACGAGGCGAGATCAAGCAATGCGACAGCTTCGAGGACAGCGGTTGCGGCGATGGTGTTGCTTTCCGGCGTGAAAGCCAGGTTGATGCTGTAATGCCGCACGTCGTAGCCGCCGTTGCCGAGCCGGGGATAAAGGCGGTCGCCCAAACCGTCGGCGCCCGGTTGCTGCGCGAACGCGACCGGCAAACTTAGAAAAGCGAGGATGCAAATGCACGCGGTTAGCAATAGGCGATTCGAATAATGATGGCGACGACCCAACATAAGACGCTCCTAATAAATATGTCGACCTGATCTTTTCATAGTTATATCACCCAAGGTATAAAAATAGCCTGTCATGTCGATCGGTATTGATAAACGATTGGCAGGCTCCGTTTGGCAGAAGCCTTGATCAAGGCATGGTGGAGGGAAGTTGAGTCGCCAAGCGATGCGACTTTTGCAGGACTAACATGATACTACTTAGCATCATTTGGTGTTTTGACGCTCATCGGGTTGTACTTCAAAAGATAGCGATTCTTCAACGAATCAATGTTATCGTCAGTACTATCAAGAACGCGCTAATTGCATCTGAAGATCGCTCACTCGCCCCCGTACATTGTGTAGGCGCGAAAATCAATGACTTGATAAATCTCATAGAGCAGCGTAAGCATCACCGCAACATAGACCACGGTCGAAGCCCTGAACCGCCATTTCAAGATCGATATGCGACTGGATTCAATTGTCGCAGAATGCGCCAGTAGTCCAAGGGTCCACAAGAAAGGAATCATCAATGAAAGTATGGTTCTAGGTCCATTGCCTATAAGGGGCATATACCAGGCGAAGGAGAGAGCGTAGATCACGTGGAAAAGTACGACAAAAGTTATAAGATGGAAATACCGACTGGCATGGCGCAAATGCCCGCGGGACGCAATCAGCGCAACACTGTAGGCGATGATGATAAGGTTTAGACCAACCTGGCTGCAGTAGCCGAACCTGTGCTTGCTCCTGCGGAGATAGCAACTAAAATTTATCAACCGTTGGGCGCCGCTGCGGAAGCGGTCGATGACCTGCTCTTTTGAGTGTTCGTCGAGATATTTGCTCAGGCTGGGGATCTCTTCATCAGGCAAGTCAGGCCAGCCCTTGCGGTCGCCCGCCGCTCGCGTACCTGCCTTCGCTTCTTCCCAGGAGTCATACCAAATATAAAAGGTAGTATTCACATTATAAAGGTAACTTCCGTAGCGTTCTTTGCTCTCTTGCAAATATGGAAACAGAATCACCGTGAATGTGAGAAACGGTACGAGCGCATGTTGGGACAAACGAATCATTTCAGCGCGGCTTATGCAGCGACTCGGCGCCCGGCTCAAAATCAGCAATACCCAACTGCCTACAAACAGCGCCAAGCCTGGCAAAACACTGGCCTTGACAAGATGCGCCAGCGCAAACAACAGCCCAACCCCAAGCGACTTGTACCACTTGGGTGAATTCAATGTTTCAACGGACAATACAAAAGCCAGACCAAAAAGCGTATAAAAGAGGATTTCAGCTTGAAAATATGGCGACTTGATGGCAAATACCAGAAAACCTATGACCAAGATGGCATAGAGAGCGAACAGTTTGGAGAACTTGGCGAAGAATGCAACTGACAATATGATCAGACAAAGAATGGATAGCCCTACATTGAGCTTTTTCCCTTGCTCAAAAAACGCTTCTTCGTCCAAATCTGGTGAATAAAACAATGCCTGAATGAATGGATAGAGCGGCATTCTGTTTCGCCCGCCCGTGTAGCTGAAGTTGGTCTGGTATGCTCTGACCGCGAAGCTCATATAGGCGCCCTGATCGTTTTTCTGAAGATCGTCGTTGACGCCGCTTTGCAGATTGGCCACATACAGATAGAGGAAAAGGAAAAGCGCCGCCAAGGCAACTGAGATTAGAGCTTTTCCGCAGCGAATGGCAAGCTGACCATTCGTATTCGGGTCTCGTACGTTTGCAAACAACGGAGTCACTTTGCTTTTGCGCCGGGGTATTCCCGAACAAGATACAACAGGCAGCGCTATTGTACAACGACTTCGCCTTTTTTTTGAACGCGGGTCGAATCCGCAGTTGAGCGCGGGGACCAGCATGAGCAGGAGGTGATTCAGGATCAGGCTCATTGCCAGGGCGCGAAAGCTCTCTGCACTTTACGATCGCAGTATTTGATCGAACATGCTTTCAACATATCCGTCGCGGTTGAAGAGCACAGCGTGTAGGCTAAACAAATCTGCTATGTTACACTAGGTGATACGACTGAAAAGAACATATGGAGAAGCATCATTTGCCGTCATTAGACTTCGCTCATCATATCGTAGACTTGATTGAAGACCGCAAAGCCGAGGACATCTTGCTGCTCGACTTGCGCCCCGACAATATCATCGCCGACTTTTTCATCATTTGCACCGGCGACAATGACAGACACTTGCGCGCGCTGACGGAGACGGTGCGCCAGGATGTAAAAGACAGCTTCCAGCAGATTCCATTCACCAACGAAGGCACGACTGAAAACGGCTGGGTAGTGATGGATTATGGCGATGTCGTGGTGCACTTCTTTTCCCCCGACAAGCGCGAGTACTATGCGCTGGAGGCGCTTTGGGACGCCGCTTCCAAAGTGATGCTTCGTATTCAGTAAATTTCCTCGCGGATTCAGGTTCAACAGCTAATTCAAAATAGGAGTAAGGTTTATGGACGCGCTATATGCCGATGTCATTAGTCGTCTGGAGGCGATGCATGCAGACTACTTCGCCTACCTGGATGGTTTGTCGAGCGAGCAACTGGATTGGGCGCCGGGTCCCGAGATGAACTCCCTGTGCGTATTGGCGGTGCATGTGACCGCGGCGGAGCGTTTTTGGATCGGCATCGCCATTGACGATATGATCGAGCGCGATCGTCCGGCCGAATTTCGGGCAAGGAGCCATTCGCTGGAGGAGTTGCAGGCGCGCTTTAGCGCTAATATCAACTTCTACCGGACTGCCTTCGCCTCGCAGTCAGTCGGGCGATTGAGTGAAGAAGTGTCCTTCGAGTTCCAGGATCGCAGGATCAACTGCAGGCGCGGTTGGGCGCTGTTGCATGCCCTGGATCATACAGCCGAGCACCTTGGGCACGCCGGGATGACGCGTCAATTGCTGGATCTGCGCTAGCTCAGTCATTGTCCGGTTCGACGTTCGTCGGCGCGTTTTCGGCGAAGCGCTTGAAGGCTTCCATGCTGCTGCGCGTTTGCTCGCGAAATTTGCTGCCAGGGATGAACAGGGACATGATGCGCATGAAACTTCGAAATTGGAATTCGGAATCGAGCACCCAGCGCGTCTGCTCGCCCTCGTCATAGAAGTAATTGCGCACGATATTGTGCACGCCGGAGGCGTCGTATGTGCCGGAGAATTCGTCCGGCAAATCCCGTGCGATAATCGTCTCGATCATTTCCATGCGGCGTCTGCCCATATCGTAGAGCAGGCGCGTTTTGGCGCCGGGCTGGCCCGGATCACCGCTGATATGCTCGATACTGACCAGCCCTTCCTGCCATTTCTTCAGGTTTTCAAAGCTATCGAATAGTTCGATGACGCGTGCGCGCGGCAGATTGATAAGGACTTCCGTTTTGTAGCGCATGATTTGATTCCCTCGTTGGCCTCGACAGCGAGATTGTAACCGACCTTGCGCTAATTGCGCCAGCAACAACGGGAGATACAGCCGCTCGGCGCTTAGCCGGCGAAAAGGAACGTAAGTTGTGATGTTGCCTCATTTCTGCGAGGTGTCGGGCGGGATTTTTCCGCATTTTCGCGCCACTTCTACAGTACTAGTAAGTGCAAGTAAATCATGCAAATTTAACCCCCTCTAAATCTCCCCCATTGCAATGGGGGAGACTTGCTCGCGCTGTGCGAAACTCCCCTTCTACTTCGGATGCGTCCGAAATGGAAGGGGCCGGGGGATGGGGTTAGCTGGCGCGAATTTCGCATTACTTACTTGGTTCTACTACCAATCAAGCCTCACAGATTTTGACGTGACTGTAGATGGAGTTTGGCAAGTTTATTAAAAAAGAGATAATGGAGATAGAAGCCTTATTTTTACGCGGACTGCGGAAGCAAGAGGCGCAGCGCATGCAGACAGTTATGGTGTACAACGAGAAGGGTGGCGTTGGCAAGACCACCCTTACCGCGCAGATCGGCACGGGATTGGCAATCCTGGGATACACGGTGCTAATGATCGACGCCGACCCCCAAGCGCATCTCACTGTCGCGTTGAAACAGAATAAACGTCCTCATTTCTACAATCTGTTGGTCCGCGATGACATCGACGGCGGCGCCTGGAACCAATGCTTGAGACAAATTGATCCAGCCCTTTTTCAATTCCCCGATCTTGCCGCCAAAGGCGCGCTTTACCTGGCGCCCGGCAATTCGGAAACAGCCGGCATCGTGGGCAATATTGCGGATTCATTCGCTCTCTACAACAAACTGGAAGAGGTCGAGGATGTATTCGACTACGTTTTCATTGACACGGCGCCCACGCGTTCGACCTTGCACGCCATGTTATATCTTGCCAGCGACAAGATTATCATCCCCACGCAGTTGGAAGCGATGAGCTTTGACGGCATCAAGCAGACTATGCAGAGCTTGCAGCGCTTTAGCAAGCAGCGGCGGGGCATGGGCTTAAGCGAAATCGAGTTGGTCGCCTTGATCCCCAATATGTTTCGGAAATCAACTTCGCTGCATAAGGAGAACCTGCGGCTCTTGCAAAAGCCATTCGCCAAAGTGATCACCGAGGCGATACCTTTGACAATCCTCTGGGGCGAGCTGACGCAGAGCGATTCCGCCAGCATTTACGCCTATCATCCCAAGTCTCGGATCGCGCAGATCACCTGGCAGATTGTGAAGCGCATTGCGGAAAGGGTAGACAATCATGAGTGACGCGGCCCGCAAACGCGGTGTCAAGTATGACGAGAACCTGTTTGATGTCGGTACTGCGGCGAGCGAAGGTTTCGGCCATGATATGGGCTATTCCGCGGTGGACATACAAACTAAGGAGATCCTGCGCGCCAAGCCAATCGATATCTTCAGCATCAAACCCAACCCCATGCAACCGCGTCGCGTAGTCCCCTCGCGGTATCGCGAGGGTCCGGTCCTTGAGCAGATCAAGCGCTGGCTGGCGGAGGTCGAGCGCGGGACCGGGCGCGCCCTTCCGCTGATGGACGTGATCAAAGGCGAGGTCGAACTCCGGACGGCGGATGGCAACGGGGATTTCGGCGCCGTCCCCGAAGAACTGGCACTGCTGCGGCTGGCTGACTTGGCGGCGAGCATCCGCCAGGACGGATTGACCAATCCGATCACGGTGGTGAAATCGGGCGACGAGTTTCTGATCGAGACCGGCGAGCGTCGTTGGGTGGCTTATCATCTGTTGAATGGACTCGTCGAAGGCGACGCCTACGCGGCGATACCGGCGCGGCGCATGGCGGAGCTCAACTTGTGGCGGCAAGCCAGCGAGAATACGGCGCGGGACGCGCTTAACGCGATCGCCCGCGCCCGGCAGATTGCCCTGCTGCTGATGGATCTGCTGGGCTGGGACAAGTTCGCGCCTATCGAGTCCTTTGGGCATGAGCAAGACTTCTATGCGCAGGTGGCGGATGCCGATCGCTGGCGGATTCCCTACGGCAAATCCGAGCAGCTATGCCTGGCTTGCGGATTCGAGAGCGCCTCTCGCATTCGACAGTATCGCGCTCTTTTGAAGCTGTCGCGCGAGCAATGGACCTATGCCGATGATCATGATATTTCCGAATTCGAGATAAGGGGGTGGGCGCCGGGCAAAAGTGTTACGGCAGTAACGGATTCGCAAAAGCCCGCAGACAGTTCCAAAATCCCGGGCGCTTTGAAGCGCCTGGAGCGGCACCTCACCGAGGCGGAATTCCAGATGATGGACGAAGCTCAACAAGCGGGGGCGATCGAGTGGCTGCGCGCCCAGTTGAAACGGCTGGAAGACTGGCATCAATCCGGTTAGATGGGCTGAGGACATGACAGGTTTCAGCGGGCATGAAATCGTGACAAGATCTGACCATTTTGCGGGGATTTTGGGCGACAAACAGAGTCGCCCCTACATTTTTTTGCGTTCTGGCGGGCGACCTGATAGGTCGCTCCTACATTTTGGAGGAGTTATGGGGCGATCGACACAAAATGATTTTGAAGTGATTGCCCTGGGGGAGACAGAGAATGCGCTGGCGAGCTTAGTACCGGACATGCCTTAGAGGTCGTTACTGCGCAAGACAGCAACCGCCAGCTGCGTGTCCGCGATCAGATGCGTGATCAGCCCGGTTCGCAGGGCGCCTGCGACCGCATTCGCTTTTTCGATGCCCGATGCGAGCGCGATGCGGCAGGGCGTCTGCCGCAACTGATCGACGCCGACGCCGATCATGCAATCGGTCAGCGGCGTTTCCAGAATGTCGCCGGACTCGTTAAAAGGATGCACACAGACATCGCCGACCGCGCCTTTCGATATCAGCATGGGCGTATAGGCGTCGCCGATGTAAACGATCATGCCCGGCGTTGGCGGCAAAACGCCGATGCCGAAGCAGGCCACCGTCATCCGGTCCCACTGCCGCGCCACTTCGCGCACCACCATGTCGCGCCACAGCATATCTCGCAGTTCTCGCGAGCCGACCACCATCGGCGCCAGCAGAAAATGCGGCTTGCCGCCAAAATGTTCGGCCGTGCGCAAAACCATGTGATTCATCTGCGAATAATTGCTCTCTTGGCCGCTTTCACCCAAGAGTGGAACGACATCCACCGAAACCGCGCGGGTCGGCGCTAACAGATCGACCATTCGTGAAGTGGTCCGTCCCCAGCCGATGCCAAAAACATCACCGTCTTTGACGCGCGCTTCGATGAGTTTAGCCGCTTCAGCTGCCACCGCTCGACGAGTCAGTTCGTCCGATTTATGGCCGTAAGGGACAAGAAGCGCCTTTTCGATAGCGAACTTGCGACGAAGCTCCAAAGCCAGATGCGCCGAATCGTCGCGGGGATCCATAATCTCGATACGGACCAATTGCTGATCGCGGGCGCGCTGCAGGTAAGTGGCGATCAGCGAGCGCGACACGCCGAGTTGATTGGCGATCTCTTGCTGTGACAAATTGTCCTTGTAATACATATTGGCGATTTGAACCAAGGTCGCCAATTGATCGGATGGCAGGTCGGGCATCACGCGCTCGCGGAGTCTATGATTACAGTATCGTGCAAGAAAGGTCGAAGTGCCAATACCAGCACTGTCTATGAATCACCAGGCTCGGATGGCTCTATGGACGATCCCTTCTTCCAGCGCATCTCCGGGGATAGGACCCTCTGCCGCAAAGACATGGGCGGCAGCGCCCCACAAGGCGGCATTTGGCATAGACTCGCGCAGCACGCGCAGATCGCGCTGCGCCTCGGCGGTCATCAGATAGGCGCGGATATCGCTGCTGATGCGCTCGATGAACCAGGGCGCCGCTTCGGCCACGCCGCCGCCTATCACGATCAAGCTGAGATCGAGCAAGTTCACCATGCCGCCCAAATTGATACATATCAAGCGAATAACCTCATCGACAATCGCAGTTGCGATTTCGTCCCCCAGTTCAATCGCGCGGAATACCATAGGCGTGGTCACCTCGCCGCCAAGCGCCAGCGATGACAAGATCACACTTTTGCCCGCTTCATAGGCGGCTTGCCCGGCGCGAGCGATCGCGGGACCCGCGACAAAGGTTTCAAAGCAGCCTCGCCTGCCGCAGCCACAAGGATAGCCATTGATTTCGTCGAGCGTGATATGCCCGAAATTGCCGGCGAAGCCATGAGCGCCACCGTAGAGCCTGCCATTCAAAAACAGATATCCGCCATAGCCGGTGCCAATCGTCGCCCAGGCGAAATCACGCAGTCCGATACCCGCGCCCCAGATCGCCTCTGCCAGGACCGCCTGGCGCACATCCGTAGCGACACAGACCGGCAGACGAAAGCGCTCGCTGACGAGCCTGCCAAAGGGCAGGTTGCGCCAGCCCAAATTGGGCGCCAGGATGGCATCTCCGCTGACGAGATCAACATTGCCGCACAAACTGACGCCGATCATAGGTTCGCCCGCTATTCGTTGGCGCGCCCTTTCCACGTGCGGGTCCATCAGATTGAGCAGACCTTCCAGGTCGGCGGCGCCATCAGAAGAAAACGGCACATCATACTGCGCGACCTCGCCGCGCAAGGCGCCGTCGACGCCAATCAAAGCCAGACGCAGGCTGGTACCGCCAATGTCAATCGCAAGTACGGGGTCGGGTGAGGCGGCGTTCAAATCTGTGCCCTCACTCCTAGCTGCTTCCAGAGCCTATTGCCAGCGCGGGCTGGCCAGAAAAGTCGGCTTGCCATCGCGCTCGACGACCAGTTTGCGAAAGCCCTTGTCGACGATGGGACGGTAGTCATGCCCGGCGCTGAGGTGGTACGAAGCGACGAAGACCAACATCTCGTCACCGGTATTGACGACGCGATGCGCCCACATCGGCGGGATGTGGGAAATCGTGCCGGCTTGCCAGGGCTCGGCGCGGAACTCGCCGTCGCTGGTCTGCAGCAGCAGATAGCCTGCGCCCTTTATGCAAAAATAGATCTCCGGCTGATCGTCTCGCTCGTGAATATGCCCTTTGGTCATGTGATATTCATCGCCGATTTTGCCGGGCAACAAGCGCGTCACGCCCAGCGCCATATCGCTCTTGCTGGTCTCGAATGGATGGTACCAGAGTTCATAAATCAGCGGATCTTCGCAGCTGAGGATGCGGTTGACGGCGTCTTTATCCCGGTACATCATGTGCAAATCGGTGAGCCTGCGATCATCACGGATCTGAACCGGATCAAAGGTACCGGCTGCGAAATCGAATTGCACGCTGATGGGATAGTCGTTCTCGTTTAGCATGTCTGCTCCTCGCTGCTAAGCGCCTCCGGCCGTAACTAGCTCTCGCCCGCGAAGGACTGGAGGGCGCTCTTTAGCGACCCCAGAAAGGCGGCAGCCTCCGCGCCGTCCAATACACGATGATCACAGGCGACCGTCAGCGCCATCATCCGCGCAATCTCGGTTCCTCCGTCTGTACCGGGAATGACAAGCGAACGCGGCGCCGCTACGCCCAAAATGGCTGACTGCGGCGGATTGACAAGTGGCGTGAAATGGGTGATCCCGGTCATGCCCAGGTTGCTGACTGTGAATGTTCCACCGGATATCTCGGCCGGACTCAGACGATTTTCGCGCGCTTTTTCAACCAGTTCGCCGAGCTTGCCGTTGAGCGCAGTCAAGCTCAACTTGTCGGCGTCATGAATCACCGGCACGCGCAAGCCGTCTTCCGCGGCAGTAGCGACGCCGACGTTAATCGCGCCGAAGACGGTTATTCCGTCATCTTCAAAGCTGGCATTGAGCAAGGGATGATCCCGCAGCGCCATAGCGGTCGCATGGATCAGCAGCGCGGTCAGACTGAAGTTGTCTCCAGCCGACTTCGCCCGTTCCCGGAACTTGAGCATGTTGCGGATGTCGGCGTCAATGGTCAAGGTGAATTGCGGCACGTTTTGCGCGCTGTTCAGCATACGCTGTCCGGTGAGACGTTTGCTTCGGCTCAACTCGATGCGGCGTCCGCCAGTCAAATTGCCCGCTCGAGCGGTCTGCCGCGCATGCGCTTCGACATCCGCGCCGCTGATCTTTAGTCCGTCAGCCGGCACTACGGATGCGAGATCAATGCCCAGTTCCCGGGCTTTCCGCCGCGCGACCGGCGATATCTTGATCTTCGCCGGGGATGCCTCGTCCGCAACAGGTATCGATACAGAAGTATTAACTGTAGAAATCGCAGAAGCGTCTTTTGCTGGAGATTCGCTTTCCGGGGTCCAGCTTTCGTCCTCGCGTCCGATGACGGAGAGAAGGTCTCCAATGCTCACAGTTTCGCCTTCCGCCGCCACAATCGCCAGCAGAACGCCATTCTTGGGCGCTTCCAGCGGCAGGGTCGCTTTATCGGTTTCCAGGTCCGCCAGTTCGTCGCCGCGTTTGATTGCGTCGCCGACCTGTTTGTGCCAGGCGACCAATACCGCAGAGTCAATCGATTCGCCAAGGTGCGGCAATCTGACCTCGGTTGCCATGCGACCCTCCTAAGATGACAAGACGCGCCGAACGGCGGCGCGGATGTCGTCGACTTGCGGGATGACGTGGCGCTCCGACGCCGGCGCAAACGGGATCGGCGTATTGGCGGCGGCCACACGCTGAACCGGCGCTTCCAAATCGTAGAAACAGTGGTCGTTGATGGTGGCCACAAGCTCTGCGGCGACGCCGGCGCGCGATACGTCTTCGGAGACAACCACAACATGGTTGGTTTTGGCGATTGAGGCCGCGATGGTTGCCACATCCAGCGGCACTAGCGAACGCGGATCGATGACTTCCGCCGAGACGCCCTCCGCCGCCAGTTCCTCCGCCACGCTAAGCGCGCGATGCAGCATCAGCAGCGTGGCGATGATGGTGACATCGCTGCCTTCGCGTTTGATATCCGCAGCACCCAGCGGGATGGCGTAGGCTTCCTCCGGCACGTCCGTTCCGATGGCTTGAATGGCGGAGTCGGAAAGGGCTTTGCCGCCGCCCGGCGATGCCGCCCCATACAGTAGTTTATGTTCGACAAAGAGCACGGGATTATCGTCCCGAATCGCGCTGATGATCAAGCCCTTGGCGTCATAAGGCGTCGAGGGCATGACCACTTTCATGCCCGGGACGTGCATGAACCAGGCTTCAATACTCTGCGAATGTTGAGCGCCGCGTCCGGTCGCGCCTTGCGGACCTCGCAAGACCAGAGGCACCTTTGCGCGCCCGCCGGACATAAGCCTGATCTTGGCGGCTTGATTGACGACCTGGTCCATGGCGCAGAATATGAAGTCGAGATATTGGTATTCGACGATGGGCCGCAAACCGGTGAGGGCTGCGCCGATGCCCAGCCCGGTGAATCCCGCTTCCGAAATCGGCGTATCCCATACGCGATCGGCTCCGAATTCATCCAGCATATCGTGGGTGATGTGAAAGGCGCCGCCGAATTTGCCCACGTCTTCGCCGAGCAAGATCACATTCGGGTCCAGGCGCATCTCTTGGACGATACCCTCGCGAATGGCGGCTGCCTGACTCAGTTGTCGCATGAATAGCTCCTAGTTCTCCGCAGTGATGTACGACAGGTAGTCTTCGGCGCGGACGTCGGCGCAGGACTGCGCATATTCGATGGCATCCTCAATAGCCGCTTCCGCTTCGGCGCGGATGGCGTTTAATTCGTCTTCGCTGGCGATTCCCGTCGCCAGCAGTCCCGCCGCGAGCCGCTCGATGGGATCGGCATTCTTCCAGGCTTCGACCTCTTCCGACGGTCGGTAACCAGCTGCTTCAAAGCGAGCGTGGCCGCGAATGCGATAGGTCAAGGCTTCGATCAAGGTGGGACCTTCGCCGGCGCGCGCCCGTTTTACCGCTTCGCGCGTCGCTTCGTGAACAGCCAGCACATCGTTGCCATCGACGCGGAGGCTTGGCATACCGTAAGCGCAAGCGCGGGAAGCGAGGTCGGGCACCGCTGAAGATTCGGCTACGGTCATGGACAGGGCGTACTGATTGTTCTCGATGATGTAAATGGCAGGCAAGTTCCACAAAGCCGCCATATTAAGCGCTTCATGGAAGATGCCTTCGTTGACCGCGCCGTCTCCAAAAAAACTGACGGCAACCTGCCCGCTGCCGCGCACGCGGGCGGACAGCGCAGCGCCGGTCGCGATGGGTATTCCCGACCCGACAATGGCAAATGCGCCCAACATGCCTTTGTTGAAGTCCGTCAAGTGCATGGAGCCGCCCATGCCGCGGCAACTGCCTTCTCGTTTGGCGAACATCTCCGCCATCATGTCCTTGAGCGGCACGTCTTTGGCGACGCAATGGGCGTGACCGCGGTGCGTACTGGTGATGGGGTCGTCGGGATTGAGGGCGCTGACTACGCCGACCGCCACAGCCTCTTGACCGACAGCTTGGTGCATGGTGCCGGGCATGGCGACCGTCAAAAACAGGTAGTAGAGCTGTTCCTCAAATTCTCGCGCCTCAAGCATTTTGCGGAACATGCGCAGCAGGAGGGTTCGATCATGCCCAGCGCAGTCGACAGGTTCGCGCCGGATTTCCATTGCTGTGTTCATAGGCTATGCTCCATCTCAAACGCGACTACGCGCACGGGAAAGGCTTCCGCGCCTTTGATCTTGACCGGCAGCACAAAAGCCACAAAGCGTTTGTCCAGCAACTGATCGAGATTGGTCATGTACTCGATCAGGGCAACACCAGCCCCCAGCAGCAGTTCGTGATTAGGCTGACCGGGCAGGGGGGCGCCATCTTCGCTGCGCACTTCGTGGCCCGAGGTATCAACCCCCATCAGCTTGATCCGCGCCGCGCCCGCCAGCCACTCGATGCAATCGGCGCTGAACCAGGGCCTGTCATGCTGTTGGTCGGTATAGTAGTAGGCATCGTTGCCCGTATAGAAAAATACCATGTCCCCCGGTCGAATCTTGTCTTCTGCGACCGATTTGAGCGCGGGCAAGGTGATTTTGCTATTGTTCTCGCGCCAAGGGGAGATATCAACAACGACTCCCTCGCCGATCAATTGCGAGATCGGGTAGTCCGCGGCGTCTTGCCCGTCTTTGACATGGTGATAGGGAAACTCGATATGGGTGCCGCAATGGGTGTTCATCACGATCTCGGAGATAATGTACCAGGCATCCTCCTGGCGCTGGTACTTGCGGAATTGCGGCCAGGCTTCCGTGAAGCGCGTATCAAGCGCCATGCGGTATTCTTCCCGCGCTGGATCAGAAACGTGGGATAGCTCGATTGGCTTGCTGATATCGATGCAGAGCTTGCTCATCGGGCCTGTTCCCCGCTGAAAATGTTCAATGATTTCTCCTGTTTCATAGTTTATCACCTATCCTATGCAAGAATTTGACATTTGTCAATTGACATATGTCAGAAGGCGCGATAGAATAGTCTCATCTGCAATGCGGCTGGTATATTGGGGTATTTCTGACAAGACGGCAATTGTTCCGGCTGCCGAGAAAAGGGGGTCGATCTTTGGATAGAAGTTGCGAATCGAAAGACCTCAAGCGACGTTTTGTATTTGACGAAAGGAATTACCGATCATGCGTAAACTATTAAGCGTACTGTTATTCGTGAGCCTCGCCGTTTTTCTGGCTCTTCCCGTGGCGGCGCAAGACACTGTCACCATTGGTTATGGGGCGCCGGAACTAAGCGGCGGTCAAGGCGTGATCATGAGTGGTTTGGTCAACGCGGCGGAGGCGAAGGGCTGGGAGGTTATCAGCTCCAACGCCAATTTCGACGCCGAAGCCCAAGCCAACCAGATCGACAATTTTATCTCGCAAGGCGTGGACGCCATCGTTGTGGTGCCTGTCGACAGCCAGGCGATCTGCTCCTCGGTACAACGAGCGCAAGACGCGGGCATCCCCTTCTATACCATTGACCGCGCGCCCCTGGGCTGTGAAATCAACATGACAGTGCAGTCGGACAACTACATGGCCGGGCAACAAGCTGCCGAAGGCTTGGTGGAACTGCTGACCGAGCGCTATGGCGAAGCGCGCGGCACGGTACTCGAGTTGCAAGGCGATCTGGGCCAGAACGTGGCGCAATTGCGCGGCGGCGGCTTCAACGATCATCTTGCCAACTACGAGAATATTGAAGTCATCAGTCGTCCTACCGAATGGCGGGCCGAGAACTTCAGCCAGGCGACGCTGGACGTTGCCGCCAGCACCGAATTGGATGCCATCTACATGCACTCCGATTGCGTCGGCACCAAGGTCGTTACTGCGGCTCTCGATCAAATCGGCCAACTGGTGGAACGCGGCGGAGATGGTCATATCTTCCTGGTCGGCGTTGACGGCTGCCCCGACGCTCTGGAATCGATACGCATGGGTTACAGCGACCAGGCTTCCAGCCAGCCGCTGCCGGACTTCGGCATCATCACCGACTGGATCGAGATGGAAATGGCCGGCGCGATGATCGAGACCGGCGACGTCATTCAAGAGGGCGCGCCCTGGTCGCCAGCCAGCATCACCGATTCCGACACCGGTTACATGCTCAACCTGGCGACAACCAGCGTCAACCCCGGCAATGTCACCAGCGACGCGCTTTGGGGCAATCAAGCGGGCGGAGCCGCTGAAGAAGAAGAAGAAATGGTAGCGATCATGGAAGGCGTTGTGATTGGTTACGGCGCGCCAGAACTGAGCGGGGGCCAGGGCGTGATCATGAGCGGCCTGGTGAACGCGGCGGAAGCCAAGGGCTGGGAAGTCATCAGCTCCAACGCCAACTTCGACGCCGAAGCCCAAGCCAATCAGATCGACAACTTCATTTCGCAAGGCGTGGACGCCATCGTGGTCGTGCCCGTGGACAGCCAGGCGATCTGCTCCTCCGTTCAGCGGGCGCAGGACGCGGGCATCCCCTTCTACACCATCGACCGCGCGCCAATCGGTTGCGAGATCAATATGACCGTGCAGTCGGATAATTACATGGCTGGCCAGCAGGCAGCCGAGGGCGTCGTCGAGCTATTGACCGCGCGTTACGGCGAGCCGCGCGGCACGGTTCTGGAGTTGCAAGGGGATCTGGGCCAGAACGTGGCGCAGTTGCGCGGCGGCGGCTTCAACGATCACCTCGCCAACTATGAGAATATCGAGATCATCAGCCGTCCCACCGAATGGCGCGCCGAGAACTTCAGCCAAGCCACGCTTGACGTCGCGGCCAGTACCGCGTTGGATGCCATCTACATGCACTCCGACTGTGTCGGCACCAAGGTGGTAACCGCTGCGCTTGATCAGATCGGTCAGTTGTTTGAACGCGGAGAAGAGGGCCATATCTTCCTGGTCGGCGTTGACGGCTGCCCGGACGCGCTGGCTTCCATCCGCGCCGGAACTTCCGATCAGGCATCAAGCCAACCGCTGCCGGACTTTGGCATCATCACCGATTGGATCAACATGGAGCTGCAAGGCATGATGATCGAGACCGGCGATGTCGTGCAAGAGGGCGCGCCTTGGTCACCGGCCAGCATCACCGATTCCGACACCGGCTATATGTTGAACCTGGCGACGACCAGCGTCAATCCGGACAATGTCACCAGCGACGCGCTCTGGGGCAACCAAGCCGAGTAACTTGACTTTGCGCAGCACATGAATTTGCATTAGGGAGCGTTCATGTCAAAATGGACGCTCCCGCTGCTTTGGCGACGCCGGTAGCAGCCGCCCCCGTCAGATTACGGGACGAGCCGCTGGCGGCGGTTCATTTGTTATCGAGTCATTCCGGTATTATCATTAAGGGACGATGATTCTGTCACGGTTGACGCGTCTATGCGCAACAGATTATTTTTGACTCATTCCATCCGATCCGAGCGCCGTTAATCAGGAGAAGACTCATGACGCGGACTGGACCCAACCGTCTGGTCTCTCTAATGGTTGACAACCTGATCTGGCTCTTCGTCATAAGCGCCTTTATCGCTTTTTCCCTGCTGTCGGATCGCTTTCTATCCCCCTATAACCTGGGCAATATCCTGCTGCGATCGGCCGCATTCGGCATGCTGGTGCTCAGCCAAGCCTACACTTTCATCACGGGAAATTTTGATCTCTCGGTGGAGTCGTCGCTGGGTTTGACGGCTATGTTCGCCGCCTTGATGCTGGTGACAAGCGAAGCGGGCGGCTGGGGCTGGCAGCTCAACCCGATTCTGGTAATCGCGCTGATGTTGGTCCTGGGCGGGGCGATCGGTTTGTTCAACGGCGTACTGATCACCAAAGTCGGCGTCAACAACTTGCTGGTGACAATCGCCATGCTCTTCGTATTGCGGGGCGCTACCTATGGCATTTCTCCCGGCACCAGCATCAGTTTCTTCCCAAAGGAGTTTACCTGGCTCGGTGGCGGCACCCTGGCGCGCGTCGTGACCGACAACGGGAACTTTGTGCTTTCAGTGGCGGGCGTCTTCGTGATTTTGGCATTCTTGGTTGGCCACATACATACTCGCTATACGCAATTTGGGCGCAATATGTACGCAGTCGGCGCCGATGCGGACGCCGCGCGCGCGGCCGGCATCAACGTTGACCGTGTCGTCATCATCGTCTATATCATCGCCGGCGTCTGCGCGGCATTCGCCGGTTTGTTGCAGGCCGGTCGTCTCAACGCGGCGACGCCGACCATGGGCGCCAATTTGATCTTCGCGGTGCATGGCGCCGCCATCATCGGCGGCATGAGCATCTATGGCGGCCGTGGCAATATCATCGGCGCTTTTGGCGGGGTGTTGCTCTGGTCGATTCTGGATACCGGCTTGAATATCATGGGCGTTTCGCCCTTCTGGATTGATGTCAGCCGCGGTTTGCTGCTGCTCTTCGCGGTATTGCTAGATGCCCTGCGCGTCCGCTATCAGCGCAATGTGCAGGTGCGCATGTCGCTGGCGGATACGACGATCGGCTTGGAAGACAAGGCTCACGGCGATGGCTGAGGCGACGACAATGAGGCGCAAGGACGAGATCTTGCTTGATATGCGCGGGATCAGCAAGTCTTATCCCGGGGTGCAAGCCTTGACGGACGCCGATTTTTCGGTGCGCCGTGGGGAGATCCACGGCGTGGTCGGAAAAAACGGCGCCGGAAAGTCGACCCTGATGGGCGTTTTGATGGGCATCAGACAAGCCGACAGCGGCAGCATCGCTATCGACGGAGGCGCCTTGCGCCACGCGTCGCCGCAGACCATGCTCGATGCCGGCATCTCCTACGTGCCGCAGCACATCAACCTGCTCAACACCTTGACCGTCGCCGAGAATATTTTGGTTGGCAACCTGCCCAGGAACCGCTTCGGCCTGGTTGACTGGAAGGCGGTCAACGACGATTCGCAGGAGCGGCTGAAACGTCTCGGGCTTAAGCTGGACGTCCGGCTGCCGGTCGAAGGGCTAAGCGTGGCCGAGCGAACCATGCTGGCAATCGCCAAAGCGCTCTTCAACAATGCCCGCCTGATCATCCTGGACGAGCCCACCGCCGCGCTTGCTCGAGGAGATATCGACCTGCTTTTCAGCTTCGTGCGCGCCCAGCAAGAACAAGGCGTGGCTTTCATTTACATTTCGCACCACCTGGAAGAAGTCTTCGAGATCTGCGACCGGGTCACCGTTATGCGCGATGGTCACATTGTAGGCACGCGAGAGATCAGCGAAATTGATGTTCCAGAGTTGATACACATGATGGTGGGCGGCGGCGTACAGGAATACGAACGGGAGACTACGGCCGGGGTCGAGACTGTTCTCGAAGCGAAAAACCTGTCGCGGCGCGGCGCCTACGAGCAGATCAATTTCGCGCTGCGTCGCGGCGAAGTTGTCGGTCTCTCTGGCTTGCAGGGCAGCGGCGTCGACGAATTGGCGCAGGCGCTTTTCGGTTTGGAGCGGCTCGGCGTCGGCGAAGTGCTGCTGGATGGCGGGACCTTCGACCCCGACAGCCCCAGGGACGCCTTTGACGGTGGGCTAGCCTATTTGCCGCAAGACCGCCACCGCTTCGGCTTGATCCAGTTGCGACCGGTGCGCGAGAATGTCACCTATTCCGTGCTTGATCGGCTGGTGAGTCGCTTGGGTGTCCTCATGCGCAAGCCGGAGCAGCAGATCACGGAAGCATACATCGACAAGTTGGGCATTGTGACGCCGGGCGCCGAGCAGCGTACCATGCTGCTGAGCGGGGGCAATCAGCAGAAAGTGGTATTCGCCAAATTGGCGGCGACGCAACCCAAGGTGCTGATTTTGCACGAGCCGACGCAGGGCGTTGACGTGCAGGCCAAGGTCGATATCTTCAACATCATTGATGACTTGGCTGCGCAGGGCGTCGCGCTGCTGGTCATATCGAGCGAAGTCCGCGAGCTGATTGGCTTGTGCGACCGCATTCTGGTCATGTACGAGGGACGCGTCACCGACGAGTTCACGCGCGCTGCCGGCAACATGAAGCCGGAAGACATATTGCTGGCAATCGAGGGAGGCAGCCGCTCGGCGGCAGCGAATAGTTCCCTGGAAAGTCGCGCTCACAGAGAATAACAAGCCATCTCCCGGCATGCGCAAGGGGGTTAGTAAATTTAGTAGCTATGCAAACGCTTGACCGCCATCACCTGTTCGAATTCCTGTCGCGACATTTCATTTGGGTCGTGCTGGTCGCCACCGTGCTGGTTTTTGGCTTGACTATCGACGGCTATCTGCGCATATCAAATATCACCAATATATTGATCACGGGCAGCGTTCTGGGTGTGATGGTGATTGGGCAGGCGCTCTGTTTGATGGCGCGCAAGCTTGATCTGTCGGCCGAAGGCACAGTCTCGCTGGTCGCGGTGACCGCTGCCTGGCTGATGCTACCCTATCGAGAGACCGACCTGGCGCAGGCTGGCGGCTTGGGCATCGAGCTTGATCCCTTGATCGTGATCCCCTTGGTTTTGCTGCTGGGAACAGTGATCGGTTTTGTCAACGGCTTCATGATCATGAAGCTGAACATGAACTTCTTTATCGTCACGCTGGCGATGCAATTGGTCTTGCGCGGCTTGGCGCTGGCGATCAGCAGTGGCGCGATCATGCCCGGCACGCCGGCCGCTTTTAACTGGCTGGGCGGTGGACGCGTTGCCGGCATACCGGTCTCGGTGATCGCAACCATTGGGCTTTATGCCGTATTCGGCTTTGTCATGAGCCGCATGCAATTTGGCCGCAAGGTCTATGCCGTCGGCGCCAACGAAGACGCCGCCCGCGCTTCCGGCTTCAACCCCGCGCGTACAGTGATCCTGGTCTATATGGTCAGCGGATTCCTGGCGGCGCTGGCGGGTTGGATGCTTTTGGGCCGCCTGGAAGCCTCGGTGCCGAACCTGGGAGTGGGGATAACGCTGAATGTGGTGGCGGCCGCTGTGATCGGCGGCGTCAGCTTGAAGGGCGGAGAGGGCTCGATCATCGGCGCTTTCGCCGGTGTTCTTTTCCTGGCTATGGTCAATAACGCCTTGAACCTGATGAATGTTGATCCGCTCTGGGTCAATGCCGTGCGCGGCTTGATCATTCTGGTGGCGCTGGTTATCGACGCGCAAAAGTCCCGTTATCGCGGTCGCGCCGGACCGGCTGAGCCCAAAGTGAAAACTGGCGCCGAGCCAAATCAAAAAGCGGCGCTCTCCTGAAGCAAAATCTTCATTTGTCAGGGAAAGCGACGGATACCGGCGAAACAGGACTTTGCTCCACTAGACGAGGCGAAATTCGATGGCTACGGGTTTGGTTCGGCGCAGATAGGGCAAGAGCCGAAAAGGCAGGAATTTCCAGCCGAATTTTCTTCTCATGCGCCGCGCCTGCGCCTTGATGTCGCGCGGGCTTTCGAGAACGCGACCGTTGGCAAGGATCCACTCCCCGCTAATCTTGCCCGCGGCATCGCAAGGAGCCAATCGGACGCGGGGGTTGGCGAGGATGCGTTTGACTTTGCCGCTGCTGCCGAGGATCCAGCAGAACAATTTGTCGCCGTCAGCGACAATCCAAACCGGCGTTGGCACGGCCTTGCCACTCTTGCGGTACGACTCAACGGATGCGTAGGTTGACTGGGCGAGCGAGTCAAAGCGCATCGTCGATGTCAGTTTGTCGCTTCGCAGCACGTTGAATGTAGTTTGGGATGAGTGCTCTGCTTCGCGCTGCCGGCTTAAGCGCAGACGGGCGCGTCGGCGGACCAGCGGTGCGTCGGCGGGCGTTCCGTCAGCCCTGCCAGGTAATCGCGCGCGGCGTGCCAGGAATCGCGCCATTCTTCGTAGGACTGCACTTGAGCCGGATTCTCGCGGCTGCGCACGATCAAGCTGGGGAATTCATCGCGTCCGGTGGGAACGCCGATGGGCTGATAGCGCAAGTCAAAGCTCCAGCGGAGCGTATCGCTGACGTTGACCAGGGAGCTGTGTTGCGTGAGCCGGTGCATAAAAATGGCGTCGCCCGCTTTTATTGGCAGCGGGACCGGCTCACCCGCCAGCAAATGTGGCGGAATTAGAACCTGGTCGAAGGGGCAGTGTTCGGTGATGCCGGTTAGATGGCTGTAAGGCACGGCCTGCAGGCAGCCATTTTCAATTGTGGCATCGGTGATGGCGAGCCAGACGGTGAGAATTTCGGTATCGTCGGCGTTGGGCCTGTGCACGCCTTGGTCTTGATGCCACTTGGTTTCTGTGGTGAGGTTCACCATACCGGGCGCGACCTTCGCTTCCGCCGGTTTAATGCGCACATGCTGGATCGGGTTGGACAGTATCTCGCCGCCGACGACCTCTTCGACTTTGTCCAAGAGGCTTTCGTTGCGTATCAGATCGTAGACTGCGCGGCTGGCATTGATGCCGGCATCGCCATGCACGGTTTCGTTGGACAAGGCGATATCCATATGAGCAAAGACATCTTTTTTCGCTTCGCCCAGGATCGCGGTCAATCGCTCGTCGAAGGGAAGCTCTTCATAAGCCGAAGAGATCAGTCCCTGTGCGTACCATTGTGGCGCCATGCGATCGAGCAACTGGTGATAATCCTCGATTATCGCTTGTAGAGCCGCATCGTCCAACACACCCTCGACAATGGCGTAACCCCGCGTTTCGACTAATTCTTTGAGACTACTGGTCATGGCGCACCTCCCTGCCTCTGGGAATTTAACACGTGGTTGGCCTGTTGTCAACTTGGCGCAAGCCTCGGGCAGGGCAATCCTATCAGATTGAAACGCCCACAGATTGAAGTTCATTTTACAAGGGCGTCTCGCGAGACGCCCCTACAGTTTCCAGATTAATGTGACATTCGACATAGATTGGTTCTGGCGCGATTGCTCTGAGCTTCAGCCACGTTCCCTCAAAAGCGAAAACGCGGACTTGAGGACAAAGACCGTACCGAAGAGCGCGCTCAGCGTCAGCACGATGCAGGCGCCGGAGGGGACATCCAGGTAATAGGAGACGTAGAATCCCATAATGCCGCTGAGGATGCCGATCAAACAGGCGATGACAATCATATGGTGCAGGCGCTTGACCAGCAAACGCGCTGTGGCCGCCGGCGTGATCAGCAGCGCCAACATCAGCGCAATGCCCACTGCCTGCAAACTAATCACAATGGTAACCGCGATCAATATCAACAAGGTCAGCCGCAGAATTTCGACAGGCAGCCGCAGGCTATGCGCCAGGCTGAGATCAAAGCTGATAATGAGAAACTCTTTGTAGAGCAGGGAGATGATGACCGCCACGACCGCCGCCATCGCCGCCATAAGCAGCAAGTCGTTCTGGCTGACGCCATTGATGCTGCCAAAGAGGATATGGGTTAGATCGACCGTGTAACTGCCTTGGGTGCTGACAATCGCGATGCCCAGCGCAAACATGGTGACAAATACGATGGCGATGGCGCTGTCTTCTTTGAGTTCCTGGTTTCGCGTCAACCAGGCAATCACCAAAGCAGACACGATGCCGGCGCCTAAGCCGCCGACAAAGAGATTGCTGCCGACGGATCCGCCGCTGGCTGAATAAGAAATCGCGATGCCGGGCAAGATGGCGTGAGCCAGGGCGTCGCCCAGGAAAGCCATGCCGCGCACCACCACAAAGCAACCCACCACGGCATTGATCCCGCCGACTAAAATCAAAGCCAGCATGCCTCGCCGTATGAAGGAATACGCAAGTGGCTCGGAAAGGAAATTAAGGATGTCCACCGCGCGTCCCTCGATGATGATCCTTGCTGAACATCAGCAGGGTGTCGCCGTTGGCGAAGACGGGAATTGCGCCGCCAAAAGCTCGCTTCAGGTTTTCCGGCGTCATCACATCCGCGGTGGCGCCGTAGGCCAATATCTTGCTATTGAGAATCAATAACTTATCGAAGTGCAGCGCGGCGTCTTCCATGTGATGGGTCGACAGCAATATGGAAATGCCGTGGTTGGTCAGGATATCGAGGGTCTCGATGATCTCTTGCTCGGCGGTCTGGTCAACGCCAGTAAAGGGTTCATCCAGCAACATGATGCTCGTGTCTTGAGCCAGAGCCCGGGCGATGAAGACGCGCCTTTGCTGCCCGCCGCTGAGCTCGCTGATTTGACGGTCCGCCAGAGCGCTCAAGCTAAGGCGTTCAAGGATGTCGCGCACGATGGCGCGATCATCCTTGCGGGGCCAGCGGAACCAGCCGATATGCCGGCTGCGCCCCATCATCACCACATCAAAAACCGAAGCGGGAAATGACCAGTCGATGGCGCTTTGCTGCGGCACATATCCGACATGGATGTGGCTGCTATAGCAGTCCGCGCCATGAATCGAGATGTGCCCGGCGCTGAAAGGCAGCACGCCGACAATTGCCTTGAAGAGCGTGCTTTTTCCAGCGCCATTCGGACCAATGATAGCCACCCGCTCGCCAGAATCGACCGTGAAACTGATGTCGTTAATCGCCTGTCGGTTGCCCGGGTAGCCCGCCGACAGACGCTCGACGCGCAGGGCGGGCTGCTCGCGGTCGCGTTCGCGAGTGGGCTGCTGTAATCTCAGGCTCGCCATCGGCTGGCTCCTGGCTACTCTCGGCCCGACAGCGCTTCAACGATGGTCGAAACATTGTAGCGCATATAGTCGAGGTAAGTGCTGGCAGGACCAGCCTCATCGCTCAAGGTATCGCTATACAACTTGGCCAATTCGGCACCGGTTTCCGCGATGATCGCGGACATGATGGGCTGTGGCGCGAAGGTATCCCCAAATACCGCCAGAATGCCTTCGTCGCGGACCACGTCAATCAGCGCCGCGACATCGCGCGCGCTCGGCTCCACGATAGTGGAAATGCCTGCCAACGTAAAGATGAGTTCGAAGCGGTAGGTCGTCGCCAGATAGCCAAAAGCCTCGTGGCTGGTGACAAGGACGCGCTTTTCGACGGGCAGGTCCACCAGGGCGGGCAAGATGAAATCGGATTCCAGCGCGATCAATTCCTGGTTGTATGCGGCGGCATTGGCTGCATAGATGTCGGCGTTGTCCGGGTCTTGCGCCGACATCGCATCCCGTATCTGCAATACCCAGTAGATGACATTGTGCGGGTCCATCCAAAAGTGCGGGTCGCAGACACCATGGTCGTGACCGTGTTCGTCTTCGTGGCCATGGCCTCCGCCGCAGTCGATATCTTGCTCGCGCCCCAAGGTCTCGACATGCCCGCGCTCAGCCGATTCTTCGCCGATGATGGCTGCGACTTCGGCGTCGTGCGCATCGCAATCGCTTGTCCCATTCATGTCGTCAGCGTGGTCGTCGTCATGCTCATGGGCGTGTTCGTCTTCGTGCTCATCGGCATGTTCGTCTTCGTGCTCATCGGCATGCTCGTCGGCGTGTTCGTCTTCGTGCTCATCGGCATGTTCGTCTTCGTGCTCATCGGCATGTTCGTCTTCGTGCTCATCGGCATGTTCGTCTTCATGCTCGTCGGCGTGTTCGTCCTCGTCCTCATGGGCGTGTTCGTCTTCGTCCTCATGCTCATGGGCATGTTCGTCTTCGTGCTCATCGGCATGTTCGTCCTCATGCTCATCGGCGTGTTCGTCCTCATGCTCATCGGCGTGTTCGTCTTCGTGATGCATCGACGCGCCAGCCGGGATAACCTGGACGCAGGCCGACGCCTCCACGATGTTGACCATCTCGCCAGCGCTTTCTATCGCCTCTAGCAAGGTTTCTTCATATCCGGCGCCGACGAGGAACACCAGATCCGCCTCGGCAACGGCTGTGAGGTCACTCGGCAACGGCGTGAATGTATGAGGATCGGCGCCCACTGGCATCAAGGAGCGGACTTCGGCACTGTCTCCTGCGACTTGGCTCGCAATATCTGCCAGGATGCTTTGCGAGGCCACCACGTTCAACATGGTCGCCTGCGCCCCGGTAGAAATTGACATGGCCAGCGCCGCTACGAATATCGCAAGAAATCCTACAATTTTTCTTCGCATTTGCTTTCCTCCAACTTTAAGGTGCGTTACAAGAATTGACGCAATTGAATCCTACAATGCTTATAAGCAAAGCGCCAGACTTAATTGAGACTTAGTATCATTAACGTTTCGCAAGCCCAACGTCCGCTGTTCAGATACGCTGCCGCTCGGTAAACTCATCATTATGCGCACAAATTTGCCATCGGCAGAGGATACCCAGCCTTTTCGCGAGCGGGCGGACGATACGCGGCCGGTGAATCCCGCGCCGCGTCGGGGCAGGGCGGGTCGGCGCTGGCCGCTTCTGTTGATTATTGCGATGACTTGCTGCACGCTGGTTGTCAGCACCGTACTCTTTATCCGCAGCCTTCCCCTTGATCTATTGTCGAGCATCGGTGCCGAGAGGCAGGTTACGATCAATCGGGACGGTTATCCGCGCCAGGTATCCACGCGCGCCGAGACAATTGCCGAGCTTTTGGAGGAATCGGACATTGTAGTACCGATGGATGCTTCGCTTTCTCATGGCCTTGAGGACGCGATATCTGATGGCATGACCATCACGATAAAAACCGCGCGCGATGTGACGATTGAGGTCGGCGACGAAGTCCAGGTATTGCGGACCGCGCTGGACAATCCTTTGGAGATCTTGAATAGCGCCGGAATCGCCGTCACCGGCGATGACAAAATCCGAGTGAACGGCGCGCCGGCGTATAGCGACGCCTTGGCGGACTGGACGGTCCCCGCCGAACATATCGAAGTGCGCCGACCGCTAAGTCTGACCGTCATCGACAATGGCGAGCGATCCACTGTTCTAACTACAGCCGAAACAGTGGGCGCAGCTTTGGCCGAATCTGGCATTGAGTTGCATCCCAACGACGGGATCAAACCGCCCCGGGACAGCGTCATCAGCGGGGATATGACGATAGTAATCGAGCGGGCGATACCGATTGCCTTGCGGCTGGATGGGGTGCTCATCGAAGCGCGCACCCAAGCCCAGCGCGTAGGCGATGTGCTGCAAGAGCTAAACGCGCCTCTCTTCGGCTTGGATTATGTGATACCGAGCGGCGACACCGAGGTCGTCACCGACATGCTCATCGAAATCGTGCGCGTCACCGAAGAGCTCCGCGCGCGGCAAGAGACGATAGCCTTTGAGCTGCGCTATGTGGCTGACGCCGGATTGAGCCTCGATCAAACGGTCCTTGCGCAGCCGGGGCAGAACGGGACGCGGGAAATCCGTAGCTTGGCGCGCTACGAGAATGGCGCCGAAGTCAGCCGAAATATTACCGAAACCGTCATCACGCAGCCGCCGCAAGACCAAGTCATCCGCTACGGAACGAAGATCGATCTGCGGACAGTTGAAACGCCGGTCGGACCGCGTCTTTATTGGCGGGTGCTGTGCATGTTAGCGACCAGCTATCATCCGGCGGCGCTGGGCGGCGACAACGTGACGTCAATTGGCTGGACACTGGAAAAGGGCATCGTCGCGGCTGATCCAAAGATCATTCGATATCGCAGCGAAGTTTTTGTTCCCGGCTATGGCGCCGCTTTTATGGCGGATACAGGGGGACCACGCAGCTCGCGCTATTGGATTGACCTCGGTTACAGCGATGAAGACTGGGTTTCCTGGCGTCGTTATGTCAAGGTCTATCTGTTGACCCCGGTTCCGCCCGAAATCGACTATATCTTGCCAGCCTGGACACCGATCCGCAGCGTGCCCGGCGGCTGCGGCAATTAACCTTCCGGATCGTAAACCGCCAGCGCTTCTTCCTGCGATGGCAAGGGATTGAAGGTCCCCAGCCAGAATTCCGGCCAGGGCGCGATTTCAGCCCCTTCGCGTATATCGAGGATGCGGCGGATCATCGGCGCCACAACTTCCGAGCCCTCGCGCGAATTGGCCATGACACCGGCAAAGGCGATCTGCGGTTCATCCGCCGGGTAATAAGCCACGAACCAGGCGTTGGGTTGCCCGGCGGTTTCGGCTGTACCGGTTTTGCCGCAGACCGTATATGGCGCTCCCTCGAAGACCCACCAAGCCGTACCTACATCCGGTATCGTCGTGACCTGACACATGCCCTCCCGCACAATCTCGAGCGCGTTCGCGTCCAAGCCCTGGCTGGGCAACAGCGTTGGCTGGTTTTCCTGTCGATAGTTTTCTGTGCCCGGCGCGCTGATGTGGCTGACGATATAGGGTTGATAGCGTTTGCCGCCGTTGGCGATCATGGCGGTGGCCCCCGCCATCTGCAGCGCGGTCACCGTGACATTTCCCTGTCCGATGGCATTGTTGATGGCTTCCGTCGGCTCTTGCGGATTGGGATAGGCGACATCGCCGGCGGCTTCCTTGCCCAAGCCGTTGACGCCTGTCGCGCTGCCGAAACCGAGCCGCTCGGCATAGCTGGCTTGCAAGTCGGGGTCTTGCTGGAACATGAGCGCGCCCACTTCCCAGAAGAAAGGATTGCACGAGGTCGCCAGCGCTCGGCTCATATCGACCTCGCCGGTGGCCGGTCTGTTTTCCAGCAAGCGCCAATCGTAGCGAACCTGGCGCGCGTCGCCAAAGCGTTCCTGCCCCTGCCACTGGATATCGCAGAAATAGGGGTAAGGGTCCGGCAAGATGCCTTCCGAAGCGGCGGCAAGCAGCGTGACGATCTTGTAGACCGAGCCGGGCGTATGTTGTTCGGCGATGGCTTTGTTCGTGAATGGCGAACGTATATCACGGTTAAGGCGCGCCGTTCGATCCGGCACATCGTATTGCGTATCGGGATTGAAGATATGCGGGTCAAAGCTGGGATAACTAGCCATCGCCAATATCTCGCCGGTATTGACGTCCAAGGCGACGATAGCGCCGCCAAGCGTGATGCCGCCCCAATTGAGCAGGGCGTAATTCACCGCGTCCGACAGCGCCTGCGCGGCCGACTCTTGCAGATCGCGATCGATGGTGAGCGTGACCGGCTGCGGCGCCAGACCTGTCGACCCGCCGAGCTCGCGGACGACCGCGACCCCTTGCTCCACGATTTGTAGCGTCCGTTTTGGCTCGCCGCCCAAGACGCTTTCATAACTGAATTCGATGCCCGCGCGCCCGACCAGCGCGCTCTCCTCTCGTCCGCGCGCTTTCCAAAAGTCCAGCAATTCAGCGGGGATGCGCCCGATATATCCCAGGACGTGGGTGGCGATGCCGTGGCCGTAATAGCGGCGTGTGCGATAGCGCGAAACCGTGGTGACGCCACAATCGAATTCCAAGTCGTCACGATAGGCGTCGTAGCGCTCCGGATCAATCTCAGCAATATGAAACAAAGTTTCCGGCAGATAGCCGGTGAAGATATTGCGCATGGTATTGATCTGCTGTCGGGTGACGATGGCGAGCGTGTTGAGGCAGTCGTCGATGTTGTTCATGTCTTGCTGGACGACGTATAAACTGTCGACCAAGCCGCCTTGTTCCGCCAGGGGCCGCCCCTCCCGGTCGTAGATGTTTTCGCGTTGCGCGTAGCTGGTTTCTTCCTTGAGGCGCGCCCGGGCAGACATGCCATCGAAGATGTCCATCTGTGACCAGGCGATCTTCCAGCCGCCCTCGTCGACCATGCGCATGGCGCGTTCCCGGTCTCGAATGCGCCCGAAAGTAGGAGACTCGATGACGATGTCGTAGTCGAGGACAGCCGTGCTGCCCTGGTACGTGACGCCGCTGCGCGCGAGCGTGACGCCGGCGAAGCTGATGACGCTATGCGCCTCGGTATAGCGATTGATGAATACCTGCCTGGGATAGAGTTCGCGGCTGCGCCCGGCGATGAGTCGGTACATGCTCTCGTAGTCTTCATCGTTCCAGACGTCGATGAACTCGCGCAAGACATCTTCCGGATCGGCGCTGCTGGTTTCAAGGACTGCGGGCGGCGCAGTCGCCGTCAAAATCAAGTTCCGCTCCAGCAGGATCGAGTCGCAGGCGCCCAGTGTGAACAGGCCGATCAAGAGCAGGCAAAGCAGGGGTCTGGTGGTCATGTCTCGCGCTCTGGGCTGAGTTCCATTTTCGAGCGACACAGTCCGTAATCGCGTCGTTCTCTCCGGGCTGTCTAGGCATTATCGCCTCTGTTGCGACGCAAAGCAATTGCGCCGGCGAGAGCGTATCAAAGTTGGTTGAAATGAAAGAACATCAGTCACCTGACAGCCGGGGACGATCGAAGATCAGTGTCGGCGGTCAGTGTCTACGCGACCTACGCGACCCGACGGATTGCCCGACGAGTAGAAACTGAATGAATATCGGGCGACTCAGCGAGTCGCCCCTGCCGACGTCGTTCATATTTTGGGTTAAGGATCTCATGTCGAGGACTGGCTAGTAGTATTCCAACCGAAAAGGATACACTACCGCGCGGGCGGGAGCGTCGGTTGATCGCTCGAGTGTCGCGACCACATGAGCGGCAGCATTTTTCCGCGGCAATATGGCAAGCGGGCGTCGCGAGTCTTCGTGTCCTCCCCTGCAAAACGCGCCAGCAAATCAAGTATACTCTTTCTGTATCGACTGAAAGCGAGGGGTATGTGACGACGTCCTCCAAGCCCGTGAGCAGAAGTGATCAGATGCGTCAGCATATCTATCAAAGGGCTATCGAATGCTTCGGCGAGAGCGGTTATGATGCCGTCAGCATGCGGGAGATTGCGGCGAAGGCTGACGTATCGGTCGGTTTGATTTACCATTATTACGCTGGCAAGGAGGATATCGCCCGATGCTGGTACATTGAGCAAGTCGAAGCGCTAGCGGCGGCGATGGTCGGCTTGCCGGCGGGGCAGCTTGCCGATCGCTATCGTCAGGCGCTGGCATTGAACCTCCGTCGCTTGCGCCCCATGCGGGGCGCGATGTTGGCGCTATTCGCCGGCGCCATGCGTTCCGATGCCGCAGCCTCGTTAATGGACAGCCCGGCGGGGCATCGCCTGTCGAGCGCTTATCGTCAGTTGGTACTGGATTCAGATGACGCCTTGCGCGAATCCGCGGCTACGGACCTGGGCATCGTACTCTATATGTTTCACATGCTGCTGATTGTCTTTTGGCTTTATGATCGCTCGCCCGGCCAGGCGAAAACGGAGAAACTCCTGGCATTTTGGCACGAGATGTTCAAGTTGTTGCGGCCGATGTTCTTCGTGCCAATGGTACCGCAGGGGATCGCAAAACTGGCGCGGATTGTCATGTCGGATCGCCAGCGCGGGACTGATTCAATAAGCGCCGCTGCGCAAGACGACGCGGGGAATGGTCAACATGAGAATCTCGATATCCATGGACAGTGACCAGTTGTCGATATAGTAGATGTCCATGGCGCACATTTCGTCGAATGGCACGTTGCTGCGTCCGCGCACTTGCCACCAGCCGGTCATGCCCGGCGTGATCTGCAAGCGGCGTGTATGCCGCGCTTCGTAGTGTTCCACTTCGTCCGGCGTTGGCGGACGTGGTCCCACCAGGCTCATTTCACCCCGCAAGACATTCAACAGGTTTGGCAGCTCATCGAGGCTGGTGCGGCGCAAAAACTTGCCAACGCGGGTGATGCGCGGGTCGTCGACGAACTTGGGATGGCGCGGGTCCTCGCCAGAGGCTTGCAGCATCTCTTCGTGCATTGCCTCGGCATCGGCCACCATGCTGCGGAATTTAAGCATCTCGAATTTATGTCCGTCTTTGCCGACCCGCTCTTGTCGGAACAAAACCGGACCTTCTCCCTCCAGTTTGAGCGCGATCGTTACCAATAAACTTACCGACGCCCACAAGGGGAAACTTAGCGCGACAACGATCAGATCAAGGCCGCGTTTCAGCACTTGATCGGCAGAGGTGAAGGGACGTTGCGCGCCGAAGCCCAAAAGCGGTATCCCATCCAGGTTTTCCACCTGCACCTGGCGGATGCTGAGCTGCATGAGTTCTGGCACGATGCGCAAATCCGTGCCGGTCCCGCGGCAGATTTCCGACAATTCCTCGATGCGATCGTAGTGCTTCCAGCGGAAGGTGATGACGACCGTATCCACTTGCTGCTTGCGAATGACCTCTTCAAGTTGGTCGGTCCGGCCCAAAGCCGCGACGCGCCCTACGCTGACTCCCGCTTTGGTCTCGTCATCGTCCAGGAACCCGATCGGCCGGTAACCGAAGTCGGGGCGCGCCAACATCGTGCCCAGCATATCTTGACCGATATCGCCCATGCCGACGATCAGCACGCGACGAATGCCAATGCCACGATGACGAAAATATGCCAGCACCCAGCGTCGTACCAGGCGCGACAGGGCGCCAATGATCAAAGTTAAGGCTGCCACGTATATCAACATCAAGCGGCTGGTTGCGGTGGGCTGCAAAATGAAAAACATCGCCAACACGATCACGATCGATACGGCGACGCTGCTGGCAATCAGATAAGCCTCCTCCAGCCAGGAGCGCCCGACAATATTTCGATACAGGCCGTTGCGTTGATAATTCAGCCAGATCAGCACAGCGTAGACCCCGGCATAGGGGACATAAGGCATGAAATCGCGCTGCGCCGGATCAAGGATGGGGCGGATAACCTGGAGTTCATAGCGCAATACATAGGCGAGGGCAAATACCAGAAATGCCAGAATGCCGTCAAGCAGCGGGAACAACCAGCGTGGCTCAATCGTCGGGCGCTCGGAAAGCGGTCGGTTGGCAGTCATAAGCAGTTGTCAGAACCGCTCGGCGCATAATCGGCGAGAAGATCTGCCGCGCTCACGCAAGAATGGTATCTCGATTGTCGCATGAGTACCCTGGTATACATAAACAGTTCTTGCTCAACGCTCGTGGAATACGATAGCGTTTGATCCTTGGGTTGCGCCTGCGGGATTGCGTCGGACTCTTGTTTCTCCAGTGGCAGGCCGCGGGCGGCCAGGGCTTTGCGATAACTGTCGAGCGTCAAGGCCGCGGTGCGCTCCCAGGAAAAGCGCCTGGCGCGATCCAAACCCCTTTCACGCGCTTCCGCTCGCCAGTCAAGATCGCGCTTGATGTTGACCAGTGCAGCCGTCCAAGGCTCAGTGTCCTGTGGCGGCAAGCACAGCCCCGCGTCACCAGCAACCTCGGGCAAGGACGATACGTCCGCGGTGACAACCGGCGCGCCACAAGCCATCGCTTCGAGTACCGGTAGTCCAAAACCTTCATATAGGGAAGGATACAGGAAAGCCTCGGCGCTATTGTACCAAAGCGGCAGTTCCGCGGCAGGGACAAATCCAACATGCCGGACATTGTCCTGCAAGCCCTCGCGCTCGATTGTCGCAAAAACGTCATCCGTCATCCAGCCTTTGCCCCCGACCAGGAGCAAGGGCAGGCGCTGTGAGCGCGGCAGGCGGGCGTATGCTTGCAACAGCATCGTCAGATTCTTGCGCGGTTCCAGCGTACCAACAAAGAGCCAAAAGCGAGCGGGCAAACCCTGGCGGGCGGCAAACTGATCGATCGTCGTGGCGGGCAAGGGCCGAAAGACCGATCTGTCGTAACCAAGCGGTGTCACATCGATATTGTCCGGATTTACGCCGAGCAACCTGGTAAGATCTTTAGCCGTGCTGCGGCTGATCGCCAGAACGCGCAGCGCCCGGCGACAAGTCAAAGCCGTGAAGTTGCGCAGGTACCAACGCCTTGCGGCGCTCAAGCGTCCGGGGAAAAGCAGAAAACTAAGGTCGTATACGGTGACCACCATAGGCGCCTTCAAATAGAGCGGCGCGACAAATGCCATGGCATGATAAAGGTCGAACTGGCGCAATTGCCGGGCTTGAAAAACTTGCTCCCACAGGATTCGCCGCCAGGAAGACGATGTATCAAAGCGGGAGCGCGACATCGAGACGCCGTCGAAGGAAGCGCGGCTGGACGCGCCTACCATCGCTTGAAACCGCCAGTCAGCAGGAGCCTGCGCCGGCATATGCCTGAGCAGATGGGCGATATAGCTGTGAATGCCAGCCGTCCGATAACCCGACTGATCCGACAGCAGGTGCGCATTGAGCCCTATTTTCATATCGTGAATTATAACATAAGCGCATGCCGGCGGAGGATTCGCCCTGCACGGACGTTCCCAGCCTCAATAAAATGAACGCTAGGAAGTAAACGAGTCCTCTGATGCAAAACGAAATTCTGATTGCCAGCTTTTACAAATTCCTCCACTTGCCGGATTACAAAGCCTTGCAAGCGCCCTTGCGAAAGCAATGCCGGGACGCGGGCCTGCGGGGCACGATACTGCTTGCGGAAGAGGGCATCAACGCCACCATCGCCGGAAGGCGCGACGCGGTCGAGCATGTGATGGATATCTTGCGGGGGGATCCGCGCCTGGCGGATTTGGAAATCAAGACCTCGTTTCATCATGAAATTCCCTTCCAGCGCATGAAAGTCCGTTTGAAGCGCGAGATCGTCGCATTAAAAGTCCCGGGCCTTGATCCTAACAAGAAGGTCGGGGCTTATGTAGACGCGGGTGATTGGAATAACTTGATCAGGCAGGACGATGTCACCGTCATTGACGCGCGCAATGACTACGAAGTGCAGATGGGCAGCTTCCGGGGCGCGCTGAATCCCGGCACCGAATCCTTTAATGAACTGCCGCAATTCTTGTCGCAGCGCTTGGACCCCGGGAGGCATAAACGCATAGCCATGTTTTGCACCGGCGGCATCCGCTGCGAAAAGGCAACGGCGTATTTGCTGGAACAGGGATTCGACGAGGTATATCATTTACGCGGGGGCATATTGCGCTATTTGGAGCAGGTCGATCCAGCGGAGTCGCTATGGCAAGGGGAGTGCTTCGTCTTTGATGAGCGCGTGACCGTCAACCACAACCTGGAAAAGGGCGGCATCACAATCTGTGATGATTGCAAGGCCGTCGTACAGGCCGCGGACAAGAGATGCGCGAATTGCGGCTCGAGCAATTTCCTGTGATCAAGAATCTGCCAGTTTTCTCCAGTAGTCCCAATAAAATAACCCGAAGCAATTTCATGTGTAGCGAAAGTTATAGCTCTAATGCAAATCCCGGCAAGCTATTTTGCCTGTCTACTATCGGCGCTGGAGGAAATGGCGACCAGAGATCGAAAAACCGAGCATTGGCAGGTAGGATGATCCCGGCATCAAAGTAACCGAGTCAACAGAGCGCCAGAGCAATTTCTTGCCTCTACACAGGACCTAAGCTGACGTATAATAGCTCCTGTAGTGAACGGTTAAGGTCTGGTGTGGATGCAAATTGGAATCATTTCGGATGTACATGCGGACTACAATACGCTTCAAGAGGTACTCAGTCGATTTGAGGGACATCATCGCGTAGACCAGGTATTGTGCGCCGGCGATTTGGTCGGGCGCGGACCGGAACCGGACCGTGTGGTCGACTTGATCCGCGAGCATGGTATTCCGGTGGCCCGGGGCAACCACGATGAATGGGTCTTTGGGCTGCGCCGCGAGAATACGCAGTATCTGAAGAGCTTGCCGCTCGATTGGCAGGGCGAACTGGCGGGCAAGACGGTCTACATGTGCCATGGCAAGCCCGGCAACAATATGTGGGGCATGTACAAAGATCATTTGTCAAAAACGTATTTGAAGATGGTCTTGCGGTCGCTGAAAGCCGACGTGCTGGTGACGGGACACACGCATATGCCGCTGCACATGAAGACGCAATGGGGCTGTCTGGTCAATCCGGGGTCGCTGTATACCTTCAAATGCGCCAGGGCGTCGTCCTCGACTTACGGCGTACTCTCCCTGCCGGATCTGAGCTTTCGGGTATACGACGCCCACGCTGACTGTGACCAGGCGCCGCTCGAAATCATCTAGCCCCGGGCCTGGCCATGACGGGGAATGCCTTGGCGACGCTTTTGCTTGCCAGCGATGTCCGTTGATACCTGTCTCGCGGTTTCCCGTATAATCAGTAAAGAGCGAAAGAGGCGATCATGAGCCTGCTGGGTAATCTCATCTGGTTGGTCTTCGGCGGCGCGATAGCCAGCTTAAGCTATATCCTCGCCGGATTCGCGCTTTGTCTGACGGTTGTCGGCATCCCCTTTGGCATCAAAGCGATACAATTTGGCGTGATGGTATTGTTGCCTTTCGGCAAGGTCATCGACAGCGGCGGGTCGGGGACGGGTTGTTTGGCGATGGCTTTTAATGTCATCTGGCTCTTGACGGTGGGCTGGTCGATCGCGCTGACGCATCTGCTATTCGGGATCATGCTGGCTTTTACGCTGCTTGGCATTCCCTTCGCCATTCAACACTTCAAGCTGGTGCCGGTGGCTCTATTCCCCTTCAGCTATAAGTTGGGCAGTTCGCCGACGACCTAACCGGCGACGTACGGTGGACGGAGCGACAGGCAGAATATGCGCGTCTTGATGCTCTCCAAAGCCTGTGTCGTCGGCATATATCAGCCCAAGCTGGAAGCGATTGCGGGACAAGGTATTGACCTCAAAGTCCTGGCGCCGCCCTCCTGGAAAGACGAACGCGGCGAACAAATTCTGGAACGCGCCCACACAACCGGTTATCAGTTGCAGTCGATCCCCATCCGTTTCAACGGAAGTTTCCACTTTCACCACTATCCGACGCTGGAGCGAGAGCTCAGCGAATTCCGGCCACGCATCGTTCATATCGACGAGGAGCCATACAACCTGGCGACTTGGCAGGCGCTGTACCACGCGCGGAGAATCGGCGCCAAAGCGCTCTTTTTCACTTGGCAAAACATCAAGCGGGCTTATCCGCCGCCTTTTTCCTGGGCTGAGTCTTGGGTCTACCGCAAGGCGGATCATGCCCTGGCAGGCACCGACGATGCCGCAGATGTGCTGCGCGCCAAGGGATATATCGGCCCGGTAAGTACGATCCCGCAATTCGGTACCGATGGCGCGCTCTTTCAGCCGGCGTCGGAGCGACCGGATAGACCCTTCACCGTCGGCTATATCGGACGCATCGTGCCGGCGAAAGGCGTAGATCTCCTGCTGCGCGCCCTGGCCGCCCTCGCTGGTGATTGGCGGCTGCGTTTGGTGGGCGGCGGACCGGCGCTGGGCGAGATGCGGACGCTGGCGGGCGCGCTCGGCATAGCAGATCGCGTCGACGTTGTCGGTCAGTTGCCGTCGACCGCACTGCCGACGCAATACCACGAGATCGATGTTTTGGTCTTGCCTTCATTAACCCAAGGCAACTGGAAAGAGCAATTTGGTCGTGTTCTGGTCGAAGCGATGGCGAGCGGCGTACCGGTCATTGGCAGCGACAGCGGCGCTATCCCCGGCGTGATCGGCGATGCCGGTTTGATCGTGCCCGAGGGTGATGCCGCTGCGCTGACCCGCGCCATCCGGGACATCAAAGACCGAACGGCTTTGCGAAGCGATCTGGCGGGGCGCGGACGGGAGCGATTCTTGGCGCGTTTCACCAACGACAGTATCGCGCGGGAAACGGTGGCGGTCTATCGACGGCTCATGGAGCGGCAGCCGCCCCCCGCAAACGCCGGATGAAGTCGACACTCTGCAATTTGCTCTCCAGCAAATGCGCGATATAGCCCAGCAGAATACGCTCGATACCCGCGTGTTGCTCCGGCGAAAGGCGCAAGCTCGCCACCTGGTCGTAATTGCCAGCGCTGCGCTGCAGGTGACGTAGAATCTTCAAAGTCTCGATCTCCAGCGACACCAGGGCAGAGCCCAACTGCATGGCGGCGGCGCGGCTGACCACGCCGCCCTCTTCGTTACTGAAGAATTGCGCCTCGGGCAGCAGCTCGGCGCGCGTCGAGACGCATGCCATCAGTTCAGGTCGAAAGCCCACCAGGTCCAGCAGACGCAACTCGTAGTAGCGCGTTGCCAGGCGTGGGTCCGGCGCGTCGGCGACGCGCCCCAAGGTCAGATGCAGCAATTCGAACAATTCGCTCTGGCTGACGTCTTCGTCGGCCGTGAAGCGATCGAGCAACTCGGCGACATAGTTGGCGTAGGCGCTGCGGCGCAGGTCCTCGCGCAGACCGAGATAGGGATCCATCAGTTCGGCTTGGCTGATGATATCGAGGTTGCGCCCGCGATGGATCATCAAGTCGCTGCGGGCGAAGAGTTCGACGTGCCCGCTGAGTTTGGCTTGCGGCTTACGGGCGCCTTTGGCGATGGCGCGGATCTTGCCGCGCTCGGGCGTGAAGAGCGTCAGCAGCCGGTCAGATTCGCCGAAGTCGCGGCGGCTGAGGATGATGGCTTGGGTGCGGAATTGGCGCGGGGCTTTGGGCATGGGTTGGTGCTGTGGCTGTTTGTAGGGACTTGTCAATTATATCAGGTAAAGGAGGCGCGGATTCAATTCTCCCTATGCGAGTTTAATACAAGGGATTCACCACAGAGGCGCAGAGCGCGCAGAGGACTTACGAAAATAACTTTGTGACTTTGCGGTGAAAATAATGCAATAGCCGTAGAATCCACCGCTTCCAATGAAAACCCGAACATTGCCGGAAAGCACCCGACGACGCTATAGTCTCAGCAAATCTCATTACCACCGGAAAGAGCGCCATTCATGCCCGACAGTAGCGACAAGCCTAAACCTGAATCCGAAATCAAAGAAGAAGCGCCGGTCATCACCTCGCACCAGCTCGAGTTGGACGGCGCGACGCTCTCCTACAGCGCGACGACCGGCAAGATGCCGCTCAAGGACGCGCGCGACAAGATCGTCGCCCAGATCTTTTACACCGCCTACACGCTCGATGGCGACGCCGATCCCGCCGAACGCCCGCTGGTCTTCGTCTTCAACGGCGGACCGGGCTCGGCATCGATTTGGCTGCACATGGGCGCGCTGGGTCCGCGGCGCGTCGACATGGGCGACGAGGGCTTCATGCCGCCGCCGCCCTACCGCCTGATCGACAATGCCTATACTTGGCTCGATCTGGGCGATCTGGTCTTCATCGACCCGGTGGGCACGGGATACTCGCGGGCCAGCGATCCCGATGACAATCAAAAATACTGGGGTTTGGAAGCGGATCTGGAAGCGGTTGGCGAATTCATTCGGCTGTATCTGTCGCGCAACCGGCGCTGGACCTCGCCGCTTTACCTGGCGGGTGAAAGTTATGGCACCACCCGCGCCGCGGGCTTGGCCGGGCACCTGATCGACCGCGGCATCGCCTTCAACGGCGTGGTCTTGATCTCCACCATCATGAACTTCCAGACAGCGCGTTTCACCAAAGCCAATGACTTGCCTTATACGCTATTCCTGCCGAGTTATTGCGCCACGGCGCATTATCACGGCAAGCTCCCTGAGGAATTGCAGGCGCGGCAATTGCGCGAACTCTTGAGCGAAGTGGCGGACTGGTCGGAGAGCGACTATACGGTGGCGCTGGCGAAAGGCGACCGGCTAAGCGATGACGAGCGCGGGGCGATCGCGGCGCAGTTGGCGCGCTACACCGGTCTGAGCGAGCGTTTCGTTCTGGGCGCTGACCTGCGCATCAATATCATGAGTTTTTGCAAGGAATTGCTGCGCGATGACAAGCGAGCGGTGGGGCGGCTGGATTCGCGCTTCGTCGGCATCATGGCATCGGCGGAAGGGCAGACCTTTGACTTCGATCCCTCGAAACACGCCATCACGCCACCGTACAACGCTGTTTTCAATCAATACGTGCGAGAGGCGCTTGGCTACAAAACCGATCTCAATTACGAGATATTGAGCTTTGAAGTGAATCGCAACTGGAAATATGAAGGCGGCCAATTTCCCGATACCAGCGAGGGGCTGCGGGCTGCCTTCGCCAAGAATCCTTTCATGAAGGTGCTGGTCGCGCAGGGCTACTATGACCTGGCGACGCCATTCCACGCCGCATACTACTCATTGAGCCACATGGGCTTGGACGCCAGCTTGCGCGACAATGTCATCATCGAGGAATACGAGGCGGGCCACATGATGTACCTGCACGAAGCATCGCTGGCGAAGCTAAAAGCCGACGCGGCTGATTTCATCCGTACCTGAGTGATGACAGTATTCGTCGAGGCACGCCACTCAAGTAAGTTGATATATTGAACTGCTAATCGTCCGTCTGAACGTGTTTTGACTTCGTCTTGGTCGGCTTCGGTGTACGTCTTTTTAGTGGCGGCGCATTCTTGTCGTCGCAATACACTCTCTTTGATGTAGGGTGATAAAAGACATTCTTGGTGTCATCAGTTATCTCAAACGCTGACTTCGGCATGACTGAACAACTCCTTGTTATCCTTCAGTTTACTGTGAGGCAAGCTCGTCCCCACTCTCCTATCGGGCCAAGCACATCCAAGAATACCTGAAACTCATAAATGCCTCTGCCGGTAAACTTTAGATTCGGCATCGCATAAATCATACGAAATGATGTCGACTCGCGAACGTCAAACTCTAGCTTGTCCTCCCAGATTACTGTATCTCCACCTGGCGCCAATAGCTGAACAATCGCAGGATGTACGCGCCTGTCGCTCTCGAATTCCGCAGTCCAGTACGGCCGCTAATGTGGCGAAAACCGTTTCCTCCTATTTTTTGAGCGAAACAGAGAGGGAGTTGGCTGGCTCAAACCGCATAATGTCGCATGATATCCATCCACATCACCAGACCCTGCCAGCGCCCGAATGTGGCGTAATGCTTGCTGATGTCGGCGTCGCTGCTCTTGACGCCGTCGTTGTGGCGTTCCGCGTACATCTCGCGACAGGCGCTGTCGATGGCGATCCTGTCAAAGTGACCAACCATGCGCGCGATGGTACCGGCGGCATAATCGCCAAATCCCTTCAGCGATTTCACCGCCGCGTACAGACCTTCGCTATCAAGCCGCAGCCAGGCGTCGAGATCCAGTTCGCCGCTGGCGATTCTGCTTGCCAGTTCGTAAAGATAGGCGTTGCGATAGCCCCCGCGCAGCGCCTCCGCAAAAACATCAAAATCCAGCGCGGCGATTTGCCCGGCGCTGGGGAAGGCGTGGCGGCCGGGAAGCGACGGATGCGGCGTACCCAGTTGACAAAGCCGCGCGCAGTTTTGCACAGTCTGCGCCCAACTGGTGTTAGTCGTCAGCAAGACCTTGGCCAAGTCTTCCCAAAGGTCCCCGCCCACCAGGATGCGACCGCGCTTTTTTGCTTCCAGCCAATCGTAGCCATCGAAGTCGCGCATGGCGGCGTAGAAAGGGCGCAAGTCCCAGTCCAGGCTGAGCAGGCGCCGGACAAGCGACGCAACTTCGTCTCGCAGTTCCATCCCAAGCTCCTCCAAATCGGGCAAATCGATCCGAAGGGCAGGCTCGGACGCGCCAAGCTCCAGGCTCAATACAGCGCCCGCCGCCGTCTGGTAGATAGTGGAGAGCGTGGCTCTTTCCTCGTCCCAGGAAAAGGGCGCCAGCATGTACCAGCCGTGGCTGAATACCGTCCCGCGAAAATCAAATTGCGGCGCGGTCTCAATGACAAAAAAGGCTGCTGTCATGCGGGCATGCAGTCGAACACGTCCTGAATCTGAACCAGATGGTTGAGCCCGTGCTGCGCGTAGATTCGCGCTAGTTCCTCGATGCTGAGATCGCCGCGTTGGGAAAAACCAATCTTGGCCCATTCTTCATCGTTGAGGTTTTCCAGCAAGATCGCCCAGCGCGCTTGCAAGCCGTCGAGGATCTTGAGCGAATGCTCGATATCGGCGTCTTTGGCGTCGGGATATTCGGCGATCGCGTTCACATCGTAAGGCGTGAAATGAAATTCCGGACTGGTGAGGATGAGCTTGAAGCGTCGGATGCAGACCATGTGCGTATCCGCCAGGTGATGAATATTCTGCGCGATCGTCCATTCACCGGCGTTGTAAGGCGTGGTCAACTGCTCGACCGTCAAGCCGCTGACTTTCTCGCGCAGTTGCGCGGGCAAATTGCGGATGACCGCGATGATATCGGCTCGTGTTTCCATTGGCATATCCTCTCTCTTGAAGTCTCGATTCGGTCTGCGAATTGTAACGGAGCAGGGGCGCTTTTCCCAAGCCGCAAGCTATGGCAAACGGGGTAATCGCTTCAAAGGGATGGCGACTGGCATGATGCGCAATTGGACTCAATATTAACTGCCGAGGGCGACCTGCGGTGAAATAATAATTTGAAGCGATTACCCTGACGTCGCTACAGGTGACGGATATGGGATGGGTTGGCCGCAATCTTTGGGAAAGACGACGTCGTTAGAGACGGCGCAACTGGCGTACTGGAATTGCGACAAGCCAAGATATGGGTTAAAAACATGGACTCGGATCAATCTCGAAGGGCAGCTTTTGATGTCAAACGCGCCTGACATCGTCGGCATTGGCGTGTGCACGGTCGATCATCTGATGACGGTGCCGCATATGCCGGGCAACAATGTCAATATGAAAGCCTCCACCTACCTGCGCCAGCCGGGCGGTCTGGCATCGTGCGCCTTGGTGGCGGCGGCGCGCCTGGGGGCGCGAACCAAGATCATCGCGCTCGTCGGCGATGACGCCGACGGGCAGTACATTCGCCACGAGTTGGAAAGCGAGGGCGTCGACACCTCGAAGCTGATCGCGCGCGCGGGCAGCGCGTCACATGTCTCGTTGATTCTGGTGGATGAAGGGACCGGCGACCGCAGCATCATAACGCGCCCGCCCACCGGCAAGCCAATCTCATTGAGCGAAATCACAGTGGAGGACATAAGATCCGCCAAAGTGCTCTTCATCGACGATGTCACCGAGCTGACGCTGCAAGCGGCGCGCTGGGCACAGGAAGCGAACATGAAAGTCGTGTTAGATCCCGCGCGTCCATATTCGGTCATCAAGGAAGTCCTCCCCTATGTCGATGTGCCGATCGTGCCCGAGCAGTGGGCAGAAGCCTGGATGCCTGGCCGCCCCCCGGAGGCTGTCGCGGAAGCCCTCCGCGCGGACGGCGCTGCAATCGCCGCGGTTACCTTGGGCGCGCGCGGATCGGTGGTTTGCTGGGAAGGTGGAACGAGGCATATTTCCGCGTTTCAAGTCGATGTGGTGGATACGACGGGGGCCGGCGATGCCTATCATGGCGCATTTATGGCCGCGCTGCTAGAAGACTGGGATGTGCCGCGGATGGCGCGCTTTGCCGCCGCGGTCGGTTCCCTGAATTGCCGCGCCATAGGCGGTCGAACAGCCTTGCCTACGCGGCATGAAGTCGATACTTTTCTCACACAATTTGCTAATTAAAAAGTAATGATTAATCCACAATGAATTGTTAAGCGTTGAGTAAATCTTAGAAAGTTGCTAAAGCAGCGTATATTCTTGAGAATTGGGAAAACAATGCCTGTTTTGAGGCGGAAATGTGTTATACTATCGCATCAGCATTTACTTTAAGGAGCAACTAAAATGAACAAAGCTGAATTGATTGGTTCAATCGCAGGGAAATCGGGTCTGAGCAAGGCAGACGCCGGTAGAGCGCTGGATGCTTTTGTAGATTCGGTCACAGAAGGTCTGTCAAGCGGCGAACGGATTGCACTGGTTGGCTTTGGCTCGTGGTCTGTTGAACAACGTGATGCTCGTACCGGACGCAACCCGCGTACCGGGGAAGAGATTCAGATTGCTGCCAAAAAGGTCGTGAAGTTCAAAGCGGGCGCGAGCCTTTCTGACGCAGTGAACTAGGCACAACGCGAAATTATTTGGGGATACGCCAATGGCGTGTCCCCAATTGAAAATACTTATTGTTGCAAGAACTCGCCGGGAACTTCCTGGCGATTTTTTTGTCCCTACGACAAGACAAGCATGTAATATAGTTCTAAAGAAGGCCCGCTCCCCGCAAGAACTGGATGCTGCCGGGCAAGTCCTGAAAGGTCTGCCGCGCGCGTTCAGGGTTGTCAGTCCTTTCAAGGCCTTCCAGGACCAACCAACCGTCGAATGCCATCTCGGCCAAAGCCTCGCCGATCGCTAAAAATGGCAGCAAGCCCTGCCCGGGCAACCGCCGGTTGTTCTCTGACAGGTAGATAACGCTGATGTCGCGATTGTGCTCCCGCAGCGCAGTCAGCAGATTCTCTTCTTCCAAAGCCATGTGATAAAGATTTGCGGCGACGGTGATCTTGGGATGATTGTCGACCTGGCGCCTGAAATGGGCGGCTTGATCGAGTCGCGTGATGAACGCTGTTTCGTAATGGTTGAGCGGTTGCAGCGCCAGCCGAACATCCATGGCATCCGCTAGGTCGGAGAGGCCGCGCAGCAGCCAAAGCAGCAACTCTTTCTGCAATTCCATCGGGGAAGCGTGAGGCGTTAAATCCGGCAGATCAGTTTCGCCGCATTGCGGCACAAACGTGACATAATCCGCTTCCAGATCGAGCGCGCAAGTTAGCGCCTCTCGCAAGGCATCGACGGCTTGCTCGCGCCGCGCCACATCCGCTGACAAGCAGCCATCTTGCCGTCCCATATTGATGCCGCTGGCTTTGATACCGTTAGCGTCCAGCGCATCGGCGATGCGCGGCAAACGCGCGTCGAGGTCCACGGCGGGGAATTCGACGGCGTCAAACTTCAATTGCCCGGCCGCGGCAAGGCGTTCCTCTACTGTTTTGCCCGGCAGCAAGCCTTCTTGAATGGCGAGCTTCGGCATGGTCTAGCTCGCTTTCTTGGGCACCGACTTCAGGACGTCGGCAATGAGATCGTCGGTGCGCAGCCCTTCGGCTTGCCCTTCGAAGTTGAGCAGGATGCGGTGGCGAAGGGCGGCCGGGGCGACGGCGCCCACGTCATCGAAGGAAACATTATAGCGTCCTTCCAGCAAGGCATTGATCTTGGCGCCGATTATGAGCGACTGCGCGCCGCGCGGGCTGGCGCCGTAACGGGCGTAATCGCGCAACATTTGTGTGGCTTCCGGGCTTTCGGGATGGGTGGCGACGATGATACGCGCAACGTATTCGCTGACGTGGGACGGTATCGGCGCGCTAAGGGCAAGCTGCCCCATGCCAATCACTTGTTCGCCGTCCGCGACGTTCTCCGCCTGGGGCATTTCGACGCCGGTGGTGCGATCCAAAATCTTGACCAGGTCGCCGACGCTGGGGAACTTGACATCAACCTTGAAAAGAAAGCGGTCGAGTTGCGCCTCGGGCAGGGGGTAAGTACCTTCCATTTCCAGCGGATTCTGTGTTGCCAGCACAAAGAAGGGCATGCGCAGGTCGTATCGGCGTCCGGCGACGGTAACCGTCTTTTCTTGCATGGCTTCGAGCATGGCGGATTGCGTTTTGGGCGTGGCGCGGTTGATCTCGTCCGCCAGCACCAGATTGGCAAAGATAGGTCCGGCCTGGAAGCGAAACTCGCGACGACCGTCTTCCGTTTCCTCCAAAATGTCGGTGCCGACGATATCGGCTGGCATCAAATCGGGCGTAAACTGGATGCGGGAAAACTTGAGATCTAGAACATCGCCCAAGGTACGGATCAGCATGGTTTTGCCTAGACCGGGCACCCCTTCCAGCAAGGCGTGCCCGCCCGCCAAGACACAGATGATGACGCTGCGCACGACCTCGTGCTGACCGACGATGACTTTACCCACTTCCGCTTCAATGTTGCGGGCAATTTCTCCAAATTTCTCCAAACCGATTTCTGCTGCGTTCGCCTGGCTCATTTATGTTTTGCCTTGATCCCTCGTTGATGGCAGTGGCAGGAATTATAAGCCAAAACGGGGTCTTTCGTGAGGTGAGACTTGCTGACGAGAGTGGTAAATTTCAAGGACTTGACGCTCTTGCCGGGCGCGCTAACAGGCATTTTAGCCACCGAGGACACCCAGGGCACAGAGATTCTTCTGCAAATGACGCCAGGGAAATACCATCGGCGTTTACCACTCCCCTTGTGACAGGCCGCGCTGGAATCGAAGGCTTAATCGCCGAGAGCCAGCAGCGCCAGCGCCTTTTCCACCCGCGGCGCGGCGCTGATGCGCGTTTCCTTCTCAGCGACCTGCGCTATACAATGCGTCGTCTCGGCGACCCAGCAGAGCCCGTCGTCAGAAACCTGACGATAGCGCCTTTCCAGCAGATGCCGATAGCCGCGGGCGAATTCCTCGGCGTCATGCGGCGAGTCCCATTTTTGGTACAGCACCCAAATCAGTCGATCATCCGCTTGGTTGGTGAATATGCGCATGCGGTCGCCGCCCCATCCGCTGGCGAGATCATCGGCTTGGTGCGCGGCGAGATAGACTTCCAAATGCTGGCGCAAGAAGAATTCGCCGACGGGTCCGTCATAGGCTTTTCGCCACTCAGCGCCGACAAACTCGCCCAGATCAGGCATGTTGACGGGCATTGCGCCTTGCCCGGCCAGATAGAGCTGCGGATGGTAGATTTGTTCGGTCGTCTGCGGCGGGTTGTCGCGAAGGGCTTGGTTGACGCCTTCCCAGCCGAGCGCCGCGACCACTTCCGCTATGAAGAGATAGCCTTGTCGATAGGGGAACTCTATCGCATCAATGATAACGGGCGGTATTTCCGGATCGGAATCCGGTTCCCGGACCGCGGAATAGGCGCGGTTGACGGCATCCGAGTCCGCGTCGCTCAGGCGGCGCAAGAAGTCAATCATGATGTAATTGGCGTCGCCTTCAAATAGCGCGTGTATTGCCAGGCGGCGATCGCGGTCGCCTTCCTTATTGGCATCGTCGATGATACGTTCCAGGTCGAAGTGCTGGTCTTGAAGGGCATGAACGATTTCGTGGGCATAAATCACCTGCTGAGGGATCGTCAAGGCGTCGGTAGCGCCGTCCTCGGGGCGGACGACGATATTGACACTGCCGTCGATGATATTGTAATAACCGCCGATCCAGGTTAACCAGAAATCTCGCAGGGCAGCTTCCAGATCCAGCCCCGGCGGAGCGAGATCGAGCGCCTGCAAAAATACCAGATCTGTTCCCAGCTGCTGCGGCGGGTAGTCCTCCAAAAAACGACGCTTTAAGAAAGCCTTCAGTTCGCTCTGCGAAGGAAAGGTCAACGGCGCTTCCGCCAACAGATCCAATTCTCGCCATTCAATGACCTGCTGCTGAATTTCCAGGAGTTGCTCGCGCATCGCCTCGGTGACACCGTCTTGTGCGGAGGCAGGAATAACAGAGAGCAGGATGAGAGCACAAATGAAGGTCAGCTTGGCCACGAATGGTCCTGTTCGATTCGGATACAGACCTCGGCGAAGGTGAACGCTGATATTAGCGCATATCGCGGTTCTTGCGTAGCCCCCGCAAGACATCCGCTTCCGCGCGCCGTGTTATACTGGGACATAAGGGGAGTGAAGTTCGTGTGGGGAGCGCATGTCCAAGAAAGCCGAGAAAAGGCTGTGGCAAAGAAATTACCCCGTCTTAATGCCGCGCGATCCGAGCAAGGATCAGAAGTCTCGCCTGGGATTTTACATTGATTGGCTGTCAAAAAATGGACGTGAATGGTACAACCCCGATCTGCGCGCCTATCGAGATTATATGCTTTACGAACGAGAGCGCGTTGACAAGAAAGGTATACGAGTCGCGGCGACGCTCTCCCCCAGAACCGTGGTAGCCCATTTGGCGACTATTCGATCGCGTTATACTGAGTTGATGCTGAACAGTGACGTACACGATGATCTGATTGATTTGGGTGATCTTGCACCGCCAGATGATATTGACGGACGCAAAGCCAGAGACATGGCAGACATGTTCCTGGTACGTTTGCAAAAGGATGTACACCCGGCGGCCGCGCCGGTCATGTTAGTGTCCAAGCAGGACATTGCCGATAGCGAACACCTGCGCCTCAAGCCCTACCAGGTCAGCGCCTTGATTCAAGCGCCGGGCATCGCTAATCTGCGCGGGCTGCGCGATACGGCGCTGATGACCTTGATGGTCTGCACGGGGATACGCGCGGCGGAAGCGGCGGCGCTGCGAGTTGACGATCTGCGGCAGCATTTGGGTGGCGAACTTTCATTGCGGGTGCGCGAGGGCAAGGGGGCAAAGCAGCGGCTCATCCCCTATGGTCCGCTCAATTGGTGCCTTATGTATGTCGATGCCTGGCTGGGGAGCGCTAGGATCAACGTCGGGTTTGTCTTCCGCGGGATACGGCGCGGCGGCAAAACGGTGCGTCCGACCGGCATCGGCGCCTGGACGGTCAACGATATCATGAATGGCTATGCCATCAGCATTGACGGGGCTTTGCGCGCCGTCAAGCCGCATGATCTGCGCCGGACCTACGCGCGCAACGCCTACGACTATGGCATGGATCTGGAGCGGATACGGCAAAACCTGGGGCATAACAGTTTGCAGACCACGCAGACCTATATCGGCGAATTGGACGGGCGCGACCGTCACCCGCCCAATATGTTCAGCCCCCCGCATGATCCGTATAGCCTGCAACGTTTGCTGGGCAAGGAGCTTGCCTGAATTACGCCGATGGCGTTAGCGGCCTAAGCCTGCGCTGGCGCTTCGTCCGCGGGGACTTCGACTTCGATCGCTTGTTGGATCAACTGGCGGAAGTGCGGCTCCTGTAAAGCGCCGGGCTGCATGAAGATCAGCTTGCCCGCTTTGAAGACCGCGATGGTAGGAATGCTGCGAATTTGGAAGAGTTGGCTGAGCGTGGGGTTGGCGTCTGTATCGACCTTGACCACCCGGATCTGACCGGCGTATTCCGCAGCCAGCTTGTCCAGGATCGGCGCCACCATGCGGCAGGGACCGCACCATTCCGCCCAAAAATCGACTAGAACCGGCATCTCGTGCGAGGCGAGGATGGCTTCTTTTTCGAAGCTGGCGTCGGTTACCTCCATCGGTTTGTCCAGGGCGGGCGCGGCTTCCGCTTCTTCCGCCGCCTCACGCGACTCAGGCGGCAGATCGGCGGAAATGGCATCCTTCAACTGACTGAGGTAATCAGGCAGGTCGCTGGCCCAGGGGCGGGAACGCCGAAACCGGACTTCACCGCGATAAAGTCCAATTAACAGCGCGCGTTTCTGATAATCGAAACGCTCGCTCAATTTGCCAAAAGTGGTCGGATCGATCTGCCCGAAGAGGATGCCCTCTTCTTCGTCAGCCGCTTTGTCAAAAGCGGTTTTGAAGTCGCTTCGCAGCTTGTCGCTGCCATCGGAGATCAAAACCAGCGCGGCGGAGTCGCCGATATATGTTTTGTAGTTGCTGTCTGTCAGGGTTTGGATTGGCATATGCTTGCTTTCTTCAGTGCTTCGGAAGGCGTTGACTCGGCTGGAACTTCCTGAAATGAATCTGCTTAAACGATGCTGAGGTACTCTACGTGATTTCGCATGTCTTCACGTGTATAGGCGCTGTGCATCCATATGAGGAAACGGACCCATGTCCCGATTGAACGACGGTCCTTTCGAGACCCAAAGACGATGCCCGAATGTGAAACGGCATTCTGTATCAAGCCAAAATAATCATCGTCCAATGTGCAAAGAACCCGCCCCAATTCACCGGCGACTTGTAGATGGTGGGTGTCAGACCGACCTTGCAGCCGCAAGTCTCGAACTGTTATGGTGTCAATTCCTCTCAGGTTCAACTGTTCTGCAATGGCAACGGGCATCAATTCATCGAGGTAAAATCGGAGTTTTCGGTCGTCCATAGCCCGATTTCGATAGCCTCTCGAAGTTCTCGTCCTGTCGTCTGATGTCCTCGTCTATCGCCGCCTTGTTGTGCTCGTAATAGGTGAGCGCAGCGTCGATCTGTTTAAGGCCTAATTCAAAATCCTCCGCGATTTCACTACGGCTGTACTCGAGCTGAACTGCCGTTACGATGTCAGTAACTCGAATGCCTGTCCCTTCAACGCAAGGACGCCCGCCGCGGACTCCCGCCTTTCGCGTGATGCCCGGCGTCACAACCTCGTCCATTTTTCTCATCTCCTCCGAATTGCTTACGGCAACACACTGCCCCAAATATCTCGTTTTGCCTGTGCGGTCAGGCAATGGCGGCTCTACCCTGCGATTCGCTCAGTGGTCTGATAGGACAGGCGTTGCGCTCTGTTCGGGCTGTGTCGTCTCGGCTTCCCGCTCGGCCGCGATCTCGGAATCCATCTGCGCCAGAACTTCCTCGCTGAAATCGGCGATGACTTCGGGCTTGCCGTCGTCGTCATAGGTAGTAATGCGATAGGTGCCGGGCTTGGCTGTGCCCGCGGCGATTTCCGCGGCTTGCTTAAAGCTTTTCACTAGCCTTTCGCCGAATTCGCTCATGCTATGACAGTGTACACGCTTGACTTTCGAATTGCAATCATCGAGCGCTTCTAGGGTGCATTTCAATATTTTGGCAGGATGCTCTAGGAACTACAAAAGGGCATCGCCCTTTGACAGGTTCTACGTACGGATTCACCACAGAGGCACAGAGCGCACAGAGATTTCAAGAAAAAACTTTGTGTTCTTCGTGTCTTTGTGGTTAATTTTGCTTTTGAACGGCAAAGCCATGTAATTTGCCAATAATCTGAAATGCACCCGCGCTTCTACCCCGCCAGACGCTCGATATACTCCAGGCTCTGGTGGCGGAAATAGCTGTCATAGAGATTGGCGTAGTGCCCGCCGGCCGACATCAACTGATCGTGCGTGCCCGATTCGATGATTTCGCCCTGATCGAGCACGATGATGCGATCGGCATGCCGGATGGTCGACAAGCGATGCGCGATGACAATAGAGGTGCGGTTGCCCATCAGCGTGTCCAAGCCCTCCTGGATCAGCGTTTCGGTAAGCGGATCGACGCTGGCAGTGGCTTCGTCGAGGATGAATATGGCGGGATCTTGCAGCAGCACGCGCGCGATCGCCACCAATTGGCGCTGCCCCATGGACAGGTTTCCGCCGCGTTCGCCGACTTGCGTGTCGAGCCCTTCTTGCAGGCTCACCAGCCAGTCGCCGCGGCCCACTTTGTAGGCGATGTCGATGACTTCTTGATCGCTGGCCTCGGGTTTGCCGTAGCGGATGTTCTCCATCACCGTGCCGTCAAAGAGGAAGGGCGTCTGCGTCACCACGCCAAGTTGCGAGCGATAGCTCGACAAGTTGAAGTAGCGGATATCGCGCCCGTCGATGAGCAGGTCGCCACTCTGGTACTCGTAGAAGCGATTGATCAACTTGGCGATGCTTGATTTGCCCGAGCCGGTGTGGCCGACCAGCGCCAGGGTTTCGCCGGGGGGAATCTTCAAGCTGAAGTCTTGTAGCACCGGCTCGCCCGTGATGTAGTGGAAGTCCATATCGACGAATTCGATCTCTCCCTTAACTGCGGGGACAGGTTCGTCGGCTTTCTGCTTGACCACTGCTTCCGCGTCGATCAAGGCGAAAACGCGCTCTCCCGCCGCCAAGCCCAACTGAAACTGGCTCCAGAAAGACGAGATGCTCGTCAGCGGGAACCAGATCATGCCCATGCCCTGGATGAAAAGGAACCATTCGCCCGCGGTCAGTACGCCCTGCTGCGCCATGTTGATGCCAAACCAAACGACTGCCGCGACGCCCAACCCGGCGATTGTCACCAGGATGGGGAAGATGCTGCCGAAGACGAAGCCGTTGATCTTTTCGACCTCATACGATTCCTGGTTGACCGTCTTGAACTCATCGTAGATCATCTGCTCGCGGCGGAAGGCTTTGGCGACGCCGATGCCGCTGATCGACTCCTGGATATGGGCGTTGACCGTCGCCAACTGCCGGCGCGAGTTGGTCACCGTCCGCCGGGCGACCGTGCGAAATTTCAGCGCCGTATAGACGATGAAAGGTATGATCGCCATCAGCACCCAGGTCATATTCACATTGACCGTGAACAGGTAGATGATCAGCAGCAAGACCAGCAGCAGCCGGCTCATCAGGTTAATGCTCAGGCGCACCGTCTCGGAGAAGGCTTGCGTATCCGACAGCACGCGGCTGACCACCTTGCCGGTCGGATACTGGTCATAGAAAGACATATCGCGCTCGGTCACGGCGTTGAAGGCGTCTTCGCGCAAATCAAGGGTGACATCGCCGACCGCCTCCGCCGACAGCCACTGACGGACCATATTGGCCACCCAGCCGGCGCTCGCCGCAACGCCCAGTATGATCGCCGTGCTGATTGGGTCGAAGGTCTCGGGCGTGTATTGCAATTGATCGAGCGCTTGCGAGACAACCACCGGCAAAACCAGGTCCATGACCGAACTGAGGAAGACCACCAACCCGACAACGGTCATCTTCCACAGATGCGGCTTGAAGTAACCCAAGATGCGTTTAACGAGTTGCCAATCAGAGTATTTGCGATCGTATTCTTCGGCGTCCAGCCCATCCATTATGAAACCCATGTTGTCCCTCCCTAGTTGACGAGCTGTGGCTGCGGCAACTCCGCAGCGTCGTAACGGGCGAAAATGCGGCGATAATGCTCGGAACTGCGCAGCAATTCTTCATGCGAGCCATTGGCAATTGCCCGGCCGTTTTCCAAGACGATGATGCGGTCGGCCCAGCGGATCTGCGACAACCGATGCGTGATCAATATCGTCGTCCGTCCCTCTTGGGCGCGGCGCATGGCCTTTTGGATCTCGTCTTCGGTCGCGCTGTCGATGGCGCTGGTCGAATCATCAAGGATCAGGATGCGCGGCTGCCGCAGGAAGGCGCGCGCCAGCGCCAGCCTCTGACGCTGGCCGCCGGACAGCGTGACGCCGCGTTCCCCGATTTCGCTTTGGTAGCCCTCATTAAAAGAGAGGATGAAATCATGCGCCTGCGCTTCTCTTGCGGCATTTTCGATCTGCTCTTGCGCCGCGTTTTCGACGCCAAACGAGATATTTTCGGCGATGGAGCGCGAAAAGAGGAAGATATCCTGCTCAATCTTGCCCATCTGCGAGCGCAGCCGATCAAGATTCCAGTCGCGCACATCGACGCCATCGATCATGACGCGCCCGTCATCGACATCGTAGGTGCGGCTGACCAATTGCGTCAGCGTAGACTTGCCCGAGCCGGTCTGCCCGACAATGGCGACCGTCTGCCCCGGCTCCACCGTGAAGGAGACATTCTCCAGCACGGTGGAGCCGTGGAATTTGAAGGTCACGTTATCGAACTCGATCGCGCCTTCCACCGCCGCGCTGTATCCGGCCAGATTCTCATCAATATCGGAGCGCTGCTCGATCAACTCGAGGATGCGGCGCGCGCCGGCGATGCCCAGTTGAATCATGCTGATCGAAAAGAGCGAAATGAAAACCGGGAACGAAAGTACTTGCATCAAGCCCGCTACCGCGATGATATCGCCGATGCTGAGGATGCCGCGCTCGTGCATATTCAGGCAGTGCAAGAAGAAGAACCCGAAGGCGATGCCGAACATCAACAGCGGCAGATAAGCCGCTTCGATCTTGCCCTGCTGCACGAAAAAGTCGCGGTATTTCCAGGCGTTGCGCCTGAACTTCTTGCGCTCTTCGATTTCCTGCGCCGCCACCTTCACGATCTCGATGCCGCTGATGGTCTCTTCCAGGCGGGCGCTGAGCGTGCCGTATTGCAGGCGCTGCTGCATCATCACAGGTTCCAGCCGGCGCATATATCGGCGCACGACGATGACATAGCTGATGACAAAAATTATCGGCACCAGCAGCAATTCCAGATTGATGGCGGCGATGTAAATCATCGGCACGGCGAAACCCAGCACCATATCGAAAATGAACATGATACCCGGGTGAATCACAAAATTGAGCTGTCGCACGTCGTCGGTGGCGCGCGCCATGATATCGCCCACGCGCTGCTGGTCATGGAAGGTCTGGCTCTTGCCCAGCAGACTGGCGTAGAGCTCGTGCCGAGAATCGCGCTCGACCCTCGTCGACAGGATGACCATCGCCATCGATCCCATTAGCGAAAACAGACCGTCCGAGACCGACAAGACCAAGACGGCGAGGCTGACTGCGATCACCGCCCCGGCGTCCCCGCCTTCGATGATTAGCTCCGCGCCTTGGCCAAACATTACTCGCGCTCCCGAAAAGGCGATGTAGGTCAAGGCGAAGCCCACCAGTCCGACGAAGAAATACAGCTTGTGCTCAAAGCAATGCGAGATGATCCAGCGAACGGCGCTTGAGCGATTGTATGCGCGCAAGCCTTCAACGGTGAACTCACTTTTATGAACCAATGTGAACTCCTATGACATTTGCTGGACAGAACAATAGTTCAAGGATTGACCATTATACATGAGACTAACAAGCGCTGTAAGGGTGATCATCAGGGCAATCGCATCAAATTACTTCTTAGCCCCGGGTACAGCGAGGGGCGCATAGGCCACCGACACAAAGTTTTTTTATTTGCTAGCGAAGTTATCATGTAGTCAGAATGAAGCCACTCCCGGCGAGTGTTTGTTTTCGATTTGGTTTTGTCCGACTTTGTCCGTTTCGGATAATAGACGCGGTTTTGCAGCCGAAACGGAGGAAAGACAGGCGGCTGAGGGTATGAATTTGCTTTGCCTGCGCAGCGGCGCGTCCGCCGCCATAAAGTCGGCTTCTGCCCCTGACATGCCCCTGAACCGCCCCTAGCTGTCCCGCTAAATTCCGTAAGTGTATAGACACCGTATAGATACAGTCTGTTTTTTCGAGAGATACTTTTTAGAGTCCGGCCGTGAAGGCGGGAATAGGCGGAGGGCATCGGCTGGGGACCGAGATTGAGGGCTTGCGGTAATTGATCCATAGGGAGAGCATATCATCATTTTGAGTAGAAATAAAGAACAAATGTTCGTGATTTTCGAGATTGCCGAAAAGCGATTTTTGGAGGGCGCCTCGCAGGGTCGCGTAGGGCGCGTAGACACAGCCCGCCGACACTGACCGCCGGTCGCGCAGGGCGGGTAGGTCGCGTAGACACTGACCGTCGATACTGACCGCCTAGATCCACTAAGCCTTCGACAGTGACCGCCGATACTGACCTGCGGGGAAAGATTCAGGGTGGGGATGGAAAGGCAATTATTTTTAATGCGATTACCCTGGGGTGATCATAGCAAAGCTAAGCAGATTGTGGAAAAACCCCGAGCAATCGCATCAAAATTAACATCCGCTGTGATGACAAAAGTCAAACTAAAATTTCACCACCGAGGGCACCGAGAGCACCGAGGAAAGCCCTTTTCGCGAAAGCAACGGGCTAAATTCTTTTTCTGAAACGAGATTCCATGACAGAAAAGGGGCTGTTTCTTTGATTTTTCGTAGCAGTTTCGTCTGGTAACAAACTTTAACTCTGTGTCCTCGGCGCCTCTGTGGTGAAAAAAATTTGATGCGATTGCTCTGTGAAAAACCCGGCTCCGCTGCTGTATCGAGAGATATGCTTTATAATCGCAGATCAATAACGTAGCGCGTCTTTATACCTTTTGGAGCGGCTTTATGCTCGCGCGTTCATCCATTCCAACAATCAAGGCGGGCGACGGCGGACATCGCTTCGTGATCTACAGCGACAGTTGTTCGGGCTTGCCAGGGGCGCTCCACGAAGAGAACTTTCGACAGATCAACGAACTGATAGCGGCTTTGGATCAAGCGCCGCAGTTTATTTGTTTCCCGGGCGACGAGATCATGGGTTTGACAAAGGATCGCGAAAGACTGCGCCGTCAATGGACTTATTTTTTTGAAAGGGAAATGTCCTGGCTCGATCGCGATGCTGTGCCCGTATATCACACCAGCGGCAATCACACGGTTTACGACCGCATGAGCGAGTCCGTTTTCCGCGAGACAATGGCGCGTCACCCAGACAATGGACCGCCCGATCAACGCGGCCTGTCTTATTTTGTGAGGCGCGGCGACCTGCTGATGGTCTTTGTCAATACCTTGTGGTCGGGCACAGGTGGCGAAGGCACGGTGGAAACCGAATGGCTGGAAGCGACGCTGGAGCGGAACGCGGAGGCCGGGCACAAGCTGGTCTTTGGTCATCACCCCGTATGGACTGTCAATGGTTATGCCGGCGACTACCAACGTAATCTGGAGCGCGATAACGGCCGACGCTTCTGGGACGCGCTGACGCGGCATGGGGCGCTTGCGTATGTGTGCAGCCATATCCTGGCTTTTGATGTGCAGGTTCACGGCGGCGTCTTGCAGATTTGCAGCGCGGGCGCGGGCACGGCGCATCGCATGCCGCCTGAGGATGAGTATCTGCACATCGTGCAGGCGGCGCTGGATAATATCGGTCTGCGTTATCAAGTGCTGGACCGCGCCGGGCAAGTCCGAGAGTGGCTCTGCTGGCCCTGGTCTTTACCCTCATCCCATACCTGGAGGCCCTTCAGTCCGGCCGCGACTCGGTCGCTGCCCGCGGACTGTTTGGGGCGACTTGACAAGGTTCAATTGGTCGTATGGCAGATCAGTGGGGAGCTGTCCGCGACGCCTGACGGCGCTCCCCAGACGATCTTGTGCGCGGAGGCAAAAGGCGACGCTTTGCCCTGGTTTTGGCTGGGCGCCGGCGGCGTCGATAATCGCCTTACCGCGCTGCTCAATCCCAAGGCGAATCGCAGTCCGCATCGCTGGACAGGACCGCCGCTGCCAAAGGGAGAGAGTTTCAGCATCCAATTCGCCTTGCACAGTGGCATGGGACCCGGCGGCTTGCTCTGGCGTTGGAGCGATGAAGACCCTTGGTCGAGTATGATTGGCGCTTCGGCTTGGGGCGCGGAGCGGGTTCCCTGGTCACATAATTGGCGCGTTGGCGAGAACTTGCGCACCCGCTGGCGCTGCCTGTCTTTTGAGCTGTGTGACCTCCTGAACTGAAGACGACCCGGCGCGTGAATGCTGGAGAGATCGCAGCTATCAATTGCCGACGCATCGGTCTATGATCGTAACTGCCTTCTGTAATTCTGTAACCTGGCAGGAATCAACCATGCAAGCGATACGCGCTGCCGTGCGCGACGCCGTGAAGCTCTGCCGCCGCGTACAAGAACAGTATCTAATCGCCAATACCAAGTCCGCGGGCGATCATAAAGAACCGGTGACCATCGCCGATTACGGCTCGCAAGCGATCATCTGCCGCGCGCTGATGAGGCATTTCCCCGACGATGGAGTCGTCTCTGAAGAATCGGGAGAGCAGTTTTTGCAATTGCTTTCGGCTGAGCAGCGGTCGCAGGCGCTGGCGCTGCTTGAGGATGTGCTGGGTAGCGCCCTGAGCGAGGCGGACGTGGTCAACTGGCTGGAGCACGGCAAGGGAAAGAGGACGGAACGCAGCTGGGTGATCGACCCCATCGACGGCACCAAGGGGTTCATCGCGCTGCGGCATTACGCCATCGCCTGCGGCGTCCTGGCGGGCGGACAGGTAGCGGGCGGCATTGTCGCCGCGCCGGGTTATGCCGATGGCGAGGGCGCGCTCTTCTATACGGATAACGGCGCCACCTGGCGAGCGCCGATCGCGGCTGGCGATGGCGAGCGCGTTCGGGTGTCCGCCCGGCGCGACGCCGACGAGTTCATCGCCGTGCAAAGTTTCGAGAGGGAACATGCCAGCAAATCGCGCATGGGGCGAGCGCGGCAATTGGCGGGCTTGGGCGACGCGCGGATCCTGGAGTTGGACAGCATGGAGAAGTACGCGCTGGTCGCCTGTGGCGATGCCGATCTTTACATGCGTTTGCCGCGCGCGGGCAGCCCCTACCGGCACAAGATCTGGGATCATGTGGCGGGCGTCGCCCTGGTGCAAGGCGCTGGCGGTATGGCGACCGACCTAGACGGGAGCCCGCTCGACTTTTCACGAGGAGAGTCGCTGCCGAACCCGGGCATGATCGTCAGCAATGGGCAGCATCACGAGCGCGTGGTTGAGGCGGTGGGGCAGGTGATGGCGGGCTAAATCTCATTTTCTACCCCACCCCCGGCCCCTCCCCAAAGCTTTGGGGAGGGGTGACGCGCGGTTGGGCATTCACAAAGACCGGATGATCTCGCTTTTACATCTCGTCTTGGTTTTCTTGGAATTCGATTAGCCATTTTTGCTATTTCCTATTACCAAAACAACATATACACAACTTTTGGCTAAAGTCAAAGAACATTTTCCATCACCGGCGGCGATTTCTCGGCGATCAATGAGGCGTAGAGTTCGATCACTTCGTCCATGATGGCCTCCCAAGATTGGGTTTCGGCATAGGCGCGAGCTTGGGCGCCCATGGCGCGCATGATGTCCCGATTGGCGGCGATCTTGCCGATGCCTTCCGTCAGCGCGCGCGTATCGCCAGTTTCGAAGGTGTAACCGGTTTCGCCCTCAATTACGATTTCGCTGACCCCGCCAACGCGCGAAGCGACCACCGGCAGTCCGGCAGCCATCGCTTCAATGACAACCAAGCCATAGGTTTCCAGGCGCGATGGGAAGACAAAAATATCGGCGCTGGCATAGGCTTGCGACAGTCTTTCGCCGCGCAAATATCCCATGAATGTGACGGGCAGGCCGGCGAAGGCGCGTTCCAGAGCCGGGCGCGCCGGTCCATCCCCTACCAAGACCAGCCGTGTTTTTGGCAGGCATTCCAGGGCGGGACCTATGTGTTCGATCTGCTTCTCGTCGGAAAGGCGTCCGACGTAGATCAGCACCGTTTCATCCGGATTGCCGCCTGTCATTTCGGCGCGCATCGCCGCCGAGCGGAAGCCGGGGTGGAATGTCTGGGCGTCAACGCCGCGGCGCCACAAACCGACATTGCTGATGCCCAGCATTTGCATTTGGCTTTGCACCAGTTTGGAAGGCGCCAGGCTATAGTCCGACCAATTGAAGATATTCTTGGTCAATTCGTCGATGATTGGCCGCGTAAAGCCAAGATCAAAAAGACCAATTCTGAAGTGCTTGGCCAGTCGCGCATAGTCGAGATGAAAGGAGGTCACGGTCGGGACGCCCATCCACTTAAGCATGCCCATGGCCGGGATGCCGGTCATCACCGGGTGGAATAGATGAGCGACATCGGCATTGAAGGCTGCCAAATCGCGAAAGAGCGCAAGCGTGGCAAAACCGAGGCGCGCTTCGGGATAAAGCGGAAGGGACAGGCTGGGCAAACTGCGGATCGGCACGTCCTTGTAGCGCCGGCTGTCGCCATAGCGCGGCGCGATAATCAGCGCTTCGACGCCGCGCCTGGACAAGTGGTCCAGCAGCAGGCAGGTCACCTTGACGATGCCATCGACCTTGGGCAGGAAGGTCTCGGTTATGATGGCTACACGCATCGGAATCTCACTTGCGAATCTGTCCATATTTGTACCATAACAGTGCGGAGAGGTCATCGTTTTGATGCCATCTCGTTTACTGGGCGCAGATTTGGGAAGCCGCGGGTTCGTGATATAATGGCGTGGAATATGGCAAGGCTGAGGGTCGAAAATGGCGGTAGAACGCGTGGGCGGCTTCCCCCGTCCTCATCAGTTTACGGTCGAAGAATACCTCGCTTTTGAGGAAAGAAGCGAGTTCAAGCACGAGTTCATTGATGGCGTGATTTATGATTGGGGTGATCCGTATCCGAATGCGCCCGTGCACCCTGACTTTGTGCCGGGATTTCCGATGCCGCATTTATTCACTGTTGAAGAGTATCTCGCCTTTGAAGCGGATAGCGAGTTCAAGCATGAATTCATCGATGGAATCATTTACGACATGACCGGTGGAACATTTTATCACAGCAGAATCAAGGTCAACATCACTGTAGAATTCGAGATTCAATTGCGCAATAGCGATTATGCAGTCTGTAACAGTGACATGTGCGTCAAGGTCGACGAAAGCCGCTATGTCTATCCGGATGTGAGCGTGGTCCGCGGCCAGCCGCAACTGGAAGACAACGATACTACTTTGCTAAATCCGATTTTAGCGGTCGAAGTGACGTCGCCGGCGTCGCTGGATTACGACCGCGTCGAAAAGCGCGCGTTCTATAGCGCGATTGCGAGCTTGCGCGCCTATCTCGTTGTTGACCAGCACCGCGTCCATGTAGAATTGTTCACGCGCTGCGAGGATGGCTGGCTCTGGCAGACTTTCGACAGCATGGAAGACATCGCGCGCTTGCAAGACTTGGGCTGCGACTTGGCGCTGGCGGCAATCTATCGCGCCATCAGCTTCCCCTAAGTCCAAAAAGAACAACATGACCGCAGACGCAACATCACGACAACGCGCCATCGACAGAATCCGATCTGACGAGCGCTCGCCCATGGAGAACTTGCCCTATTGGGCGCGGGCGACCAATCCGATTGTGCGGCGTCATTTGGGTCTATACTGGCGCACCTTGCCGCCGGAGTTCGAGCCTATCTTCTATACCTGCGGCTTCTGGCTCGCCGCGCTGTTGCTGGGAATCTTCTTTCCATTCATCACGGACCTGGCGACCACAGTGATCGTGGTCTCGGTGCTGGTCATCCCGGTGGGCATGATTTTCTACCTGCGCGCGCTCTTTTCCGTGGCGGCCAATTCGGCCTCGGCCATGGCCGACGAAATTCGCAACAACACCATGCAGCTATTGATGTCGACGCCGATGTCGCTGGATCAGATCTTTCTGGGCAAGGTAGCCGCTTCGCTCTGGCGCAAAATGGACGATCTGATCTTGATCGTGCAAGGCGCGGCGATATTCGGTCCCCCACTGATCATCATGCATTACGCCGGCTTGTTCCCCTTGCGCGAATCGGGACCGGTCACGTATTTGCTGATCATCGCCATGACGCTGGTATCCATGCTGCGGCTGGTGCTGGAGCCCTTGATGTTCGGCATGGTCGGCGTGGGCATTGGGGCATTTGTGCCCTTCCGCAGCATCGCCATGACCTCGTCGGTGGCTTTTGTCGCCTTTTATTTCCTGCTCATGATCATGCTGCAGCAATTGAATGTCGACTTCCTGGCTGCGGCGCTGGACGCGGCAAAGGGCGCGACGGAATTGACGCTTGATGTCGCGAATCTGCGGCTGGCGCTGGCGGTGGGGTCAACCGTGCTGGTAGAGTTGCTGCTGCCGGTGCTGGTCCCGTTTTCGCTGATTCGGTTGGTGATTGGCTTGCTCACGCGGCAGATGCGGGAGGGTTAGTCTCGATCGATTGAAGCGCCATAGTTTTCGCCATAGCTGAGTGATACGGGATTCACCTCAGCCACACAGGATTCGTCCAGGCTCGCCCGCCGTATTCATCCCGCACCGTCACCCGAAGCCAGCGTGAATCCACATCGCTCAAGTCGAACTCGGCGCCTCCCAGCCCCCCGCCGCTGACGTGCAGCGCGCCCGCCTGCTCACTCGTGAGCAGGACCTGCCTCGCTGGCGAGCACTCAACCACCAGCTTGTCCCTCGCTCGAATCTCGACATGATGCAACTGTGGTCCCGTGCTCGCGTAGTAGTGCCCGGCCTTGAGTGCCCGCAGCAAGGCCTCGGGCGTGAGGGCTTCGGCCTTGACATGAACCCATCCGCACATGAAATCGTCAATTCCCCCTGCTGCGTGGACGTCATCAACGGCGATGGCGCCGACCCGATGTCCGCGATGCAGAAGCATGTCAATGAAATGCCAACTCGTGCCTCGGTCGCTCTTCACATCGCCGGCCCCGTTATAACACTCGATCGCGTCCGCCGCGCCCAGCGTTTCAAAGTCCGCTACAGTCTGGGCGTACCAATTGGGATGGGTCGCCGCCACGAAAGCGCCGGCTTCATGCGCTCTTTTGACAACGTCCGCGATCGTTTCGTCGTCGCTATAGGGCGCGAAATCCAGGGGCAAGCCCAGCGCCAGCAGATGCCAGACGCTTCCGGACGTGACCATGCCGTGATGTAATTCCGCGCCGATCAGCGTGGTGAAATCGTCGCTGCGCAATGCGCGCGTGTCAGTGACGGGAAAACCGAATTGTTCCAGGAAGTGATCGGTGATGGCGGCGAAGTCATAGCCGTTCCGCCGGTATTGCCGAACGTACTCAGCCGGGCTCCAGGCGCCGTCGGAGTTAGTCGAGTGCCCGTGCAGATTGCCGCGGTAAAAGCGCCCGGGCTGTGCGAAGGGCAGGCAATGAGCGGTAAAGTTCATTAATTGACTCTCTTTTTAGCAACTTTTGGATTCTAACTCGCCAAGCTCGCGGGCTGTCTTGTGGCGTCGGAGATTGGGTAGTTGATTGGCATGGCTCGGGCTGGTCGGCGGTTATTCTGCGCTTGCCCAAACCATGTTGCGAATCGCTTATGTAGTGAGTCCACGACTTCCTTGCTTGGGTACTCTAGCGCATAGTCTTCGCCCCTGCAAAGAACGGCGGAAAAGCGAAGGTCAAGCGAATCTGGCGCGCCTGACCTTCACTCTTCCATCCCCCCAAACAACCAGACGGTCCGTGATCTCATGGATTGCGCTTAAGGGCTGCTTCGCATCACAAGGCAGCGCCATGCGCCCGTCGGCCGTCCAATTATGCAGTGTAATAGTAAATCCGCCAGACCCGGAAGAAAGTAGGCATCGCGTAGGTGAAAGCGTCCGATTGCGCCGCGAGAAGGCGCGAAAAGAGGCGTTTTGAGCGAGCCCGACTCAGTCAGCAGCTTGAATGGCGCCGATGTCGCATTTTCCCTGCGGACGCTGCGCGCCGAGCTGGTCGCTGTCTGCGCACAGACTGGGATTGCCGACGCCTATAGCTGGGCTTGCGGCTTCGGGCGCATGATAGGGTAGGTTGCCGGACAGCCCTTGCAACAGCGGATCTCCGGAGAAAGCCGATTCGCAGGTCTGATCGGCGATCAGGCTGGCAATACTCGATTCCAAAGGGGTGCCACAGTCGCCGCCGAGGTTATTCGCGAGAATGCTGTTCACTAGTGTCACGCCCCTGCGATTTGCCAACAGCCCGCCGCCAGTCGCAGCGGCATTGCCAGTCGCCGTCACGTGGGTCAATTCAATGTACCTTGATTTGTCAAAAAACAGCGCGCCGCCAGTGGAAGTGGCGCGGTTGCCGCTGAACGTGCTGTTGCTGATACGGGAGCCGTAAGATCGCACGTAGATGGCCCCGCCACCGCGCGCGATATTGTCGACGAAACTGCTTCGTTTGACCAACAGTTTCGCTTTGCTGAAGATGCCGCCGCCAAATTCCCCGGCGCGGTTGTGCATGATAGCGCTGTCAAGCAGAGAAACTGTGCCGACTCGATTGTAAATGGCGCCGCCGTTTAGCGCCCGGCTGTTGCTGATCACGCTGTCGACGATACGAACATTGCTGCCGAACAATGTGAGTATCGCGCCACCTTGTTCGGCGTGGCCATTCGTCATTGTCAGGTCTCGGATCGTGAGGTTCGCGCCCTGCACCAGAAAAATGCGATGCTTGTTGTCGCCGCTGACGGTATGTCCATTGCCCAGGATAACGATATCCGAGGTGATCTTGGGCAAGGGTTCGCGCAGCAAGATATCCTCGTTGATTTCGATGGTATCGAGACCGTCGCCCGCCGGGCAATCGCCCACCGCTTGATCGGTATTGGCGGCGAGAATTTGGTTGGCGAGCGTGCATCCGGCATCCGGGGCGACGACAGGCTTCGGCTGAGACAAAATGTGAATCAGCCCTTCAAAGGGCAGGAGTTGGCTGGAAAGAAAGGCGATGAGGAGTAGAAAAAGTGCTATATACAGGGGCTTAGCGCGCATCGAGCCTACCCGTATTCTTGTTCGGAATAGAAACGCTCAAGCGTCGCGGCTGGGGACTCATGCGTCATATCGATAGCACTCCGATAGCCAATCCGCCGCGCTCAGAAATCCATGTCGGATTCAATCGCGCCGATATCGCATGCCTCGCCTTGAGGACGTGCGACCCCGAGTTGGTCGGTGGGCAGGCAGTGCTCTGGGTCAGCTGAATAATGCGAATCGCTCCATCTGCGGACCGGCAGGTAGGCTGGGTCCCCCCACTGTCTGCCAAGCGATCCTTTATTGAACCACTGTCCGGCACAAGGCTTTTCGACGAAGCTCCCGATGTTGCGTACATGAGGCATGTGTTCGGGATCACAACTGCTATGAGCATCGTTGTTGGCCAACAGACTATTAATCAGCCTAACAGACTTGCCCGTAATGTATATCCCGCCACCTCGATCAGCAGCGTTCTCCACAATGGTCACATGAACCAGGCTGGCATTATCACGGTCCTTGCTCATGATTCCGCCGCCAAACCGCTCCGCGAAGTTCTGGAAAATGCTGCTATTGCTCACGGAAAGGGTGTCGTTGCTATAGATGGCCCCGGCGGATTTAGCCCGATTTTCGTGTAGACTGCTCGCGGTGATCGTTAACTCGCCCAAGTTATAAATGGCGCCGCCGCTGCCGATAGCCTGATTGTGCCGCAGGCTGCTGTTTGAGATGGTCACAATGCCCCGCCGATTGTAGATCGCGCCGCCATTTTGGGCGCTGCTCTTGCTGATGGTGACATTGTGGAGTTGCGCTTCGGTCGCGGGGTCCAGTCTGATGGCGCCGCCTTCCAAAGATCGCCCCTTGGTAAGGCGAACATCGCGCAAGATCAATTTGCCTTCGTAGAGTAGGAAAATCGGGTGCTTGCCACTGCCGACGATTACATGCCCGTTGCCAATGATGGTGATGTTGGACCGGATCGGGGGCAGGCCATCTGTCAAAAAGACATTGCTCGTCAATTCAATGGTGTCGGCTCCGTCGCCGGCCGGGCATTCGCCGACCGCGCGATCCAGGTTGGCGGCTTGAATCTGCTGCATCAGCGCGCACTTTGGCTGCTGCGAGTCAAGAATTTGGTTGATCAGCCCCTCGTAAGGCAGGACTTGGCTGGAGAGCATAGCCAGCAGGATCAGAACCAGAGCCAGGTAAAGCCGTTTCGACATGTGTCCTCGTCGGCGGTTAATGAAAACAGTCGACACTATTCTAACATGAGTTTTGTGGGACGGAGTTGAAGCGCGGATTTCGGCGGTGTCATCGTATGCTAGTCGTGGGCATCAGCCCTTCACCGCGCCCAGCGTCAAGCCGCGGATGAAGTAGCGCTGGAAGAAGATGAAGATGAAGAGCGTCAGTAGAGATTTGTTGAGTCGTAAGATGTGATCAAATTGAGAAGGATTCTGGCGCAGTGTTTACTCCTTGACGTCGTCCGCTCTGCCTGGCAGTCGTGGTGGTACAGATGGATGATCCAATAATTCCCGTTTTTCCCTAAGTTCAAGATGGGTTCTGCGATGGCCGATAAAGAATGCGCTCGCCAGCGACGCGGCAGCCAAGCCAATGAACGCAACACTTGCTAGCGGATATGCTAGCGTAACAGCGTAAGCAGCCAACGCAATCAAGGCCAGGCCCAATGCAAACCCGAGGTACATGGAAAGTCTATCACGCTGAATAGCGGCCAGTTGTCCGCGGTCCTCCATTCTCAATCTATGCCGCTGTTGTTCTTCAGCCATTGTAAGAATTCGGTCTGTACTACCTGAAAGGTATTTTTCGTAGCCGGCAATGATTCGAGGATGTGCGATCGGACCCGAATACTCTTCGCGCAATACCAAACTGCGAACTAGTTCTTCGCGTCGTTCTTCCGGTATATACTCAATAAGATCCCTGTCTTCGGGATCATCGTTCTCGTATGAAGGGTTTTCAGAGTTCTCATCGTCCTCAAATGGTAGGTCGTTATTGGGTGTGTTGCCTTCTAAGTTACCATCTTGGCCCAAGACTTCTCTCTTTCTATGTTGTCATAGTGTTTCTGGATTGATTCCGTGATGTAGTCACCGACAGCTAACCAGTCAGAGCGCAAGGCATCATAATCTGCTTTGGCATTGGAAGGTGCGTAGTTATACGTATTCAAAGCCCCGTAAACGTCGATCAGGCTGCCAAGACCCGTCCAGACGTTTGGCGTCGGAAAAAGGTGCAACCGACTGATTTTGGAGTCGTAACGTTTCATGGCTCTCCTTTCTGAACAACTTATCGCCAAGACTATATGCATCAGTATGTTATATTGACCGCCTTAGGCTTGTCAATAAACTCTAATACATTTCCTACCCGTGATGGTTTGCAATCAATTGGGACACAGATCCAATCAGCATTTATTGAGAAGTATTTTCCAGGGAATTTGTTTTCCTTGCACAAACAGGCGGGTCTTCCAGACAAATGTGCCCACCGGGCATGTTTCAAAGACTGTCACTACCCCTTCACCGCGCCCAGCGTCAAGCCGCGGATGAAGTAGCGCTGGAGGAAGATGAAAATGAAGAGCGTCGGCAGCGAGCCGATCAAGCTTGCCGCCGCTTGCCCGCCCCAATCGACGGTATATTGCCCGGTCAAGTTGAGGATGCCGACCATGATGGTGCGGCTGTCGGCTTTTTGTGTCAGGATGAATGGCCAGAGGAAATCGTTCCAGATCCAAGTGAATTGCAGGGTGGCCAGCACTGCCAGCGCCGGCAGCGTCAATGGCAGCATGATGCGGAAGAAAATCTTGTATTCGTTGGCGCCGTCGATCAGCGCCGCTTCCCGCAGGGCGTTGGGCACGACCTGGAAAAAATTGCGCATGACCAGGGTGCAAATGGGGATGCCAAAGGCGGTATGAATGATGATGACAGCCCAAATAGTGTCGTAAAGACCGATGTCATTCATCAGGCGGAAGACCGGGATCAGAGCGATCTGCGGAGGCAGGAACATGCCGGCCACGATAAAGATGAAGAGCAGGGCATCGCCCCGGAAGCTGTATTTGCCCAGTCCATAACCCGCCAGCGTGCCCAGCGCGATGGAAAATATGGAAGCGGGGATCGTCAACAGGAGCGAATTACCCAGGTACAAACCGAGATTGCCTTGTTCCGGATCCATAACCCGCGCGAAGTTTTCGCCCGCCAGGTTGGTCGGCGGCGTCCAGTATCCGCCTGCCGAGACCTCCGCCTGCGACTTAAATGCGGTGACAATCGCGCCATAGACCGGGGTCATGAAAAGGATCAGCAGGATCGTCAGCGCGAAGTAGAGCAGGGCATATCCCAGCAGCCGAAGCCAGTTCACGGGCTTCTTCCGCGTTTCAGTCATAAAGTTCCTCCGCTTTGGAGGTTTGACGGAAATAAAGCGCGATGATCACCAGCGTCATGATAAAGAGCACGACAGCGGCGGAGCTGCCATAACCCATTTTATATTTGCTGAATGATTCTTTATACATGAAGACCGCAAGCGTGTCGGAGCGGTTGAAAGGTCCGCCTTTGGTCATGACCCAGATCACTTCAAAGCTTTTCAGGGCGTTGATGGCTGTCAGCGCCAAGACAACCACAGTCGCCGGACGCAGCATAGGGATGATGACTTTGCGCAGGGTCTGCCAATAGTTGGCGCCATCGACCTTAGCCGCTTCGATCAAGGGCGTTGGCACCGAGGTCAAGCCGGCCAGGAAGATGACCATGGTCAAGCCGGTTTGCTGCCAAGCCCAGGCGACGAAGACAGCATAGAGCGCGGTATGCGGTTTCGCCAGCCAGGCGACGGCGAGATCTTCGAGTCCGATGGCGCGCAGGACGATGTTCACGATGCCCAGACTAGGATTGTAAAGCCAGACCCAGATGATGCCGATGATGATCGGCGACAGGCAGATGGGCAGGTAAAAGAGCGATTTGTAGATTGTGTTGAGGCGGCTTTTGCCCTGCAATGCAAGCGCCAGAGCCAAGCCGAGCAGGGTCGGTACGGTCATCGCCAGCACCAGCCAGATCGCCGTATTCTTGATGGCGTTGCTGAAGAGGCGGTCGGTGAATATCTTCTCGAAATTGCTAAGACCGACGAAATTGAATTCTACGCTGTACCCGCCCCAATCGGTAAAGGAATAGTAGAGCGAGTTCAGCGTGGGCAGGATGACAAAAATAAAGTAAACGAGCAAGGGGAAGAGCAGGAAACTCGCAGGTATGATCCATCCATGACGCCGTTGCATGGCACTTCCACGCGCTTCGCAGACACCAAAGAAAGGCGATCTGCCCCCGAAAACAATTGGACTTGTAGGGGCGGCTCAGTGAGCCGCCCTGTTTTGAGATTCGACATTGGCTTAGCCCCTGGCTAAGCCAATGTCTTTGCCATGAACGACCGCTGCTTAGCCGCCCATTGCGGCGGCAAATTCAGCGGCGGCGGCTTCCTGCACTCGCCCCAGCATGGCTTCGTAGTCGCCTGGATTCGCCATGAATTCCTGGAAGGAGTCCAGGCCGATTTGGGCAACAGCCGGCAGGGTCGCCAAGTCGTAATTGAATGCGAATGCGGGGTCGGCAGCAATCTCGGCAGCGATGCGGGCGACCACATCATTGTAGTTGCTGGTATCGACCGCGAGGCTTGGCGCCAGATTGCCGGCGCCCAAGGCGAACTTCAATTGGATCTCGGGATCGGTCAGATGTACCAGGAATGCTTTGGCGGCATCGGGATTGGCGGCCCCGGCCGAGACGACAAAGGTATCGATAGGACCGAGCGATGCGCGTGGTACATCCTCGTCAATGGTGGGGAAGGAGAAGTAATCAAAGTCTTCACCAGCCACCATATCATTGCCGGCGTAGAGACCGCCGATCCAGGTGCCCATGAGGGTCATGGCGGCTTCACCGTTGGCGACTTGGTTGGCGGCTTCGTCCCAGTCGTAGGCGTTGGCGTCCGGGACAAAATAGCCGGCGTCCACCAATTCTTTCCACAAGCTGTAAGCGCGGAGGACTTCGGGGTCGGTATAAGAGGCGTTTCCGCTCATCAGTTCGTTGCGATAGTCGTTGCCAGCGCTGCGCAGCAAGATCATATCAAACCAAAATTGCCCGGGCCAGCGATTGATCGAACCCAAGGCAAAAGCGGGAATGTCCGCCATCTTGAACTTTTCGGCGACATCGACCATCTCGTCCCAGGTGGTGGGGACCATGGCGCCGACCTCTTCAAAGAGGGCTGTGTTGTAGAACATGCCAACCCAATGCAAGGTCAGAGGCACCGCGTAAATATCGCCGTTGTAGGTCAATGCGTTGTCGATGATCGCTTGCGGGAATTGCGAACCCAGGTCGTTGCCTTCCCAGATGTCGTTTATGGGCTGCAGGCGCTCGCCATCGACGATGGACTGAATGAGGGCGCCTGCCCAGTAGCTGAAGGTATCGGGCGGATTGTTGCCAGCCAGTTGCACCAGGATTGATGTTTTGAATTGTTCGTGATCGACCGGGCTGGCCGCGTGCATCAGGCCGGGATTGGCGGCGATAAACCCATCAACGATTTCATCAATGTATTCGCCACCAAAGCCGCCGAAGTAGTGGGAAACAGTGAAATCTCCCATCAGGTCATCTTGAGCCAGGGCGGGTGTGACCAGCAGCGCCGTCACAAAAACTAGGAGCAAAGCTGTAATCAAGCGTTTGTTCAACATATCCTGTTCTCCGTATGCTTACTGTTTAGATCAGGCCGGGCGGAACGGATTTCCCATCGTCACCTCCTAAGAATAATACGCAATTTCGCCCGCAAATGGCAAATGTGACTGGACAATTGCAACCGTTGTTGCTAAAAATACAACAGTGTTTTATAATTGTCAACTAATGAGAGATAAATTTGGACATGCGCAACGTATGTTGCATATTACGCAACTTGTGTTGCAATTATTGAGATAGCGTACATGGCAGAGATTCAATCGTTGGCGAAGGGCTTGAAAATCCTGAACTTGCTGGAGCATTCGCGCAACGGCATGGGCACGACCGAGGTCGCCACGCAACTCGAGATCGACAAGAGCAGCGCGTCCCGCCTCTTGCACACGCTGGCGAAATACGGCTTCGTCGAACAAGATCAGCTCACCGCGCGCTATTTGCTTGGACCTCAATTGGTCACGCTGGGGCAGCATTTGTTAAACCGCATTACCTTGAGAGACCATGCGCGTCCCTACCTGCACGAATTGGTGGACAAAACCGGCGAATGCGCGCATCTGGCAATTCTGGCGCAGCGGCAGGCGCTCTATATCGACCAGGTGGAGTCAACGGCTGCCTTGCGCGTGGAATCGGAGATTGGCACGCTTTCCCCCTTGTATTGCACGGCGCTGGGGAAAATCCTGCTGGCATTCGGCGAAAGCCGCATCCCGGATGAATTGACGCCCTTCACACACCGCACGGTCACCGATCGCTCGACCCTGGAGGCGCAATTGGCGCAAACCAGCAAACGCGGATACGCCATTGATGACGAAGAATACAACTATGGCGTGCGCTGCGTGGCGGCGCCTGTCTACGACCATAAGAGCGCGCTCGTCGGCGCCATCGGCATCAGCGGACCGGCCGGGCGCGTGACGCTGGAAAGAATCGACGAATTTGGATCGGTCGTCGTGAGCATCGCCGCGGCTTTGTCGGCCCGTTTGGGCTACGATCTCAATCTCAGATGAGCAAATTACGAGAACGCCAAGATTGGTATTGGCAATTTTTTCAACAATGTTGCATAATGAGCAACCTGACGTAATACTTATTTAGATTTGCTGTGAGCAAAGCCAAACGGTGAATGTCCCTGATGACCAATGCGGAGCGCTTCTCCTTCAATGGCGGACGAGGTGGCTTGCAGGTCGCTGGCAAGGGGCGCTGGTATGACCGGGGGAATGGCGGAAGGCGAAGGGTTCCGGTGTCGGGCGACATGCGAGGACCGTTCGCCTTTTGCCACTTTGTACGCTGTTGGGTAGGAGCGACATCATGCGATTCAAGATGCTGATCGACGGCGAATGGACGGACGCTTCCGACGGCGCGACCTGGGCGGTGATCAATCCCGCTACGGAACAGAAAGTGGCGGACGTGCCTTTTGGCGGCGCGGAGGAGGCCTCGCGCGCCATTTCCGCTGCGGAATCAGCGCTGCCTCGCTGGAAAGGCATGACCGCCTACGAGCGCGGTCAGATCTTGCGCGATATCGCCGATGCCATCCGCGCTCAAGTGGAACAACTAGCGCCGATCATGACGGCGGAATGCGGCAAACCCCTGGGCGAGGCGCGGGGCGAATGGGGCGCCTGCGCCGATCTTTTTGACTGGTTCGCCGAGGAGGGCAAACGCGCCTACGGGCGCGCGATCCCCGCGAGCAAGCCGGGCAAGCGCCTGCTGTCGCTGCCGCAACCGCTAGGTGTGGTAGCGACCATCACTGCCTGGAACTTCCCGGCATATTTGCTGGCGCGCAAATGGGCCGGGGCATTGGCGGCCGGCTGCGCCATCGTTGGACGACCCAGCGAGTTGACGCCGATGAGCGCTATGGCGCTGGTCAATGTGATGGTCGAGGCAGGCTTGCCCAAGGGCGTCGTCAACCTGATCAATGGCGATCCACAAGTCATGGGCGAAACGATCATGTCCGATCCGCGCGTACGCAAGGTCAGCTTCACCGGTTCGCAACGGGTGGGGCAGATCCTGATGCGTCAAGCTGCCCAGGGCATCAAGAAGCTGGGCATGGAATTAGGCGGCAGCGCGCCGGTGCTTGTCTTCGCCGATAGCGATATAGCCTGGGCGGCGCAGCAAAGCGTCATGGCGAAGTTCCGCAACAACGGACAAGTTTGCATCTCGCCGACGCGTTTCTATGTCGAGCAGCCGGCGCTGGAAGAATTTCTGGATTGCGTCCGCGTCGAGACCGAGAAACTGGTGGTCGGCAATGGCATGGATGCCGGCGTGACCACCGGACCGATGGTCAGCCGCGCCGGGCGCGATAAAGTCGAAAGCTTCGTCAATGACGCGCTGGAAAAGAAGGCCGCGCTGGTCACCGGTGGTGGACGCCCGCCAATTGAGCGCGGTTATTTCTATCAACCGACGGTTTTGACCGATGTGACCGCGACCATGCAGCTCGGTTGCGATGAGGTCTTTGGACCGGCGATGGCGGTTAATACTTTTTCTACAGTAGACGAAGCGCTGCAAATGGCGAATGATACGCCTTACGGCTTGGCGGGTTATGTGATGACCAAGGACCTCTCGACGGCGACGCGCGTTTACGAGGGGCTGGAATTTGGCATTGTCGGCGTCAATGACATGGTGCCGGCTACGGCTGAGGCGCCCTTCGGCGGGACCAAGACCAGCGGATTCGGCCGCGAGGCCGGGCAAGAGGGTCTCTACGAGTACATGGATCAGAAGTTCGTGTCCATCGGGCTTTAGATGCAGAGCGATCGCATCAAATTATTTTCACCACAGAGGCGCCGAGGACACAGAGTTAAAGTTTGTTACCAGACGAAACTGCTCTGAATCTGCGTAACAAAGGGGATAGTGACTTGTCACAGTAATTCCATGTTAGTCGTGCAAAAAAATGCGTGTGCTGTAGGGGCGGCACGCTGTGCCGCCCGTTCCTTCACTAACTGTTTTCGGGCGTTTCAGCGAAACGCCCCTACAC